>NZ_JAVSCF010000003.1:0-81886 GCF_031932565.1 Streptomyces sp. B1866 | reverse complement strand
CGCCGCGCTGCGCGGCGCGGCGGGCCTCCGCCCGGCCGCCGTAGGGCCGCTCCGCGTCGCCGTACGGGCTGTCCTGGCCGTGCTCGGCCGAGCCCTGTCCGGTGGTGGTGCTGGGCGGTGCCGCACGGCGGCCGCCGGCCTGCCGTGCGGCGCGCCGGGCCGCTGCTCGTCCGCCGCCCTGCGGCTGCGGCGGCTTGCGACGGTGCTCGCTCATGGAACGACTACTCCTCGGGCAGGCGCTGTCGCCTGTCAGCGGCAAGTGGCTTTCGGTCCCCCCGGTGTACGCCCGGTCCGCCACCGGCGGCAGGGCGCACCGCACCCACGACCATGACGGCTGAGCCGGTCGCTTGGTTCCCGTGGATGCGCATGGCGAACAGAGTACGCACCGTCAAAACGCGTCCAGTCGTCATCTTCACTCAAAAAAGCGTCAGGTTGACTCACTCGAATCGGTGATGTGACGCCGTTCACCGTTTCCCCTCTTGTCCCGGCAGAGGGGTCGCTCTATCGTCTGGATGTATCGAAGCGATACATCAGCTCGGCATACACCAGCTCGGCACGGGTCCCGGGTCGGGGTCCGGCGGCGGAGGCGAAGGAGGACAGCACGGTGGGGAGGCGTTCCGGAATCCTGGAATTCGCCATCCTCGGCCTGCTCCGCGAGTCCCCCATGCACGGCTATGAGCTGCGCAAACGCCTCAACACCTCGCTCGGCGTCTTCCGTGCGTTCAGCTACGGCAGCCTCTACCCCTGCCTGAAGACGCTCGTGGCCAACGGGTGGCTGGCCGAGGAGCCCGGCAGCGTGCCGCAGGACACCCCCGCGGCGTCGCTCGCGGGCCGGCGCGCGAAAATCGTCTACCGGCTGACGGCCGACGGCAAGGAGCACTTCGAGGAGCTGCTCGCCCACACCGGCCCGGACACCTGGGAGGACGAGCACTTCGGCGTGCGCTTCGCCTTCTTCGGCCAGACCTCACGGGACGTGCGCATGCGGGTGCTGGAGGGGCGGCGCGGCCGGCTGGAGGAGCGCCTTGACCGGATGCGCGCCTCGCTGGCCCGCACCCGGGAGCGGCTCGACGACTACACCCTGGAACTCCAGCGGCACGGCCTGGAGTCGGTGGAGCGCGAGGTCCGCTGGTTGAACGAGCTGATCGAGAGTGAGCGGGCCGCGCGCGACACGCGTCACGGCTCCGCCGAGTCCGGCGGGTCGGCCGACCCGCCGGAGCAGGACGCGTCCCGGGAGCCGTCGCAGGACCGGCCCCGGGAGCGGTTCGAGTCGGGAGACACGGGCGGCCCGCCTCAGCGCCGGGGCGGCTCGCGGCCGGACCGTTCCGATGACACCACCAACTGAGCCCCGCAGTCCGCAGGGCTTGTCGAGATCACACAGGGAGCAACCGGAATGGGTTCGGTTCGCGTAGCCATCGTCGGCGTGGGCAACTGCGCCGCCTCGCTGGTGCAGGGCGTCGAGTACTACAAGGACGCCGACCCGGACAGCCGCGTGCCGGGTCTGATGCACGTGCGCTTCGGCGACTACCACGTGCGCGACGTGGAGTTCGTGGCGGCCTTCGACGTGGACGCGAAGAAGGTCGGTCTCGACCTCGCGGACGCCATCGGGGCCAGCGAGAACAACACCATCAAGATCTGCGACGTGCCGTCGACCGGCGTCACGGTCCAGCGCGGCCACACCCTCGACGGCCTCGGCAAGTACTACCGCGAGACCATCGAGGAGTCCGCCGAGTCCCCCGTCGACATCGTGCGGACCCTCAAGGACCGCGAGGTCGACGTCCTGGTCTGCTACCTCCCGGTGGGCTCGGAGGAGGCCGCGCGCTACTACGCGCAGTGCGCCATCGACGCCAAGGTCGCCTTCGTCAACGCACTGCCGGTGTTCATCGCGGGCACCAAGGAGTGGGCGGACAAGTTCACCGAGGCGGGCGTGCCGATCGTCGGCGACGACATCAAGTCGCAGGTGGGCGCCACGATCACGCACCGGGTGCTGGCCAAGCTGTTCGAGGACCGGGGCGTCATCCTGGACCGCACCATGCAGCTGAACGTCGGCGGCAACATGGACTTCAAGAACATGCTGGAGCGCGAGCGCCTGGAGTCCAAGAAGATCTCCAAGACCCAGGCCGTCACCTCCCAGATCCCCGACCGCGAGCTGGGCGCGAAGAACGTGCACATCGGCCCGTCGGACTGGGTCGCCTGGCTGGACGACCGCAAGTGGGCGTACGTCCGCCTGGAGGGCCGCGCGTTCGGCGACGTCCCGCTGAACCTGGAGTACAAGCTGGAGGTCTGGGACTCGCCCAACTCGGCGGGTGTCATCATCGACGCGGTGCGCGCCGCGAAGATCGCCAAGGACCGCGGCATCGGCGGCCCGATCCTCTCGGCGTCGTCCTACTTCATGAAGTCCCCGCCCGTGCAGTACTTCGACGACGAGGCGCGGGAGAACGTGGAGAAGTTCATCAGGGGAGAGGTCGAGCGCTGAGCCAGGCGCCGACCTGTCGAGCGCCGGGCGCGGCCGGGCGCTGAGCGGGCGGCACGGCAGGCCGTGAGCCGGTGACGCCGTCCGCCCCCACCACCTCGGCAAGGGCCCCCGGGCGACCCTTCGTGGTCGCCGCCCGGGGGCCCTTGCCGTTGGCGAGGCGGCGCGGCCGTCCGCCGCGCCCGGGACGGCCCGTCCACCGCCTCCCAGACCGTGCGACCGCCGTCGTGTTTCACGTGAAACCAGCGCGCGCCGTCGTTTCACGTGAAACATGACGGCCGCGGACCGCCCGGGCCGGGGCTCCTCGCTCCCGGGCCCGGACTCCCGGCGCACGCGATGTTTCACGTGAAACACGGCCGCGGGAGCGCGGCGCCGGGCCGGACGCGGGAGCCGTCAGCTCCGCGCGGCCCACCAGTCCTTCAGTTCGGCCACGGCCGCCTTACGCCCCAGCGGGCCCTTCTCCAGCCGCAGCTCCAGCAGGTGCCGGTACGCCGTGCCGACCTCCGGGCCGGGCGGGATGCCCAGGATCTCCATGATCTCGTTGCCGTCCAGGTCGGGCCGGATCGCGTCCAGCTCCTCCTGCTGCTTCAGCGAGGCGATGCGCTCCTCCAGGCCGTCGTACGCGCGCGACAGGGCGAGCGCCTTGCGCTTGTTGCGCGTCGTGCAGTCGGAGCGGGTGAGCTTGTGCAGCCGGTCCAGCAGCGGCCCGGCGTCGCGCACGTACCGCCGGACGGCCGAGTCGGTCCACTCCCCGGTGCCATAGCCGTGGAAGCGCAGGTGCAGCTCGACCAGCCGCGCGACCTCCTTGATCTGCTCATTGGGATATTTCAGCTTCCGCATCCGCGCGGTGGTCATCTTCGCGCCCACCACCTCGTGGTGGTGGAAGGACACCCGGCCGTCCTTCTCGAACCGGCGGGTGCGCGGCTTGCCGATGTCGTGCAGCAGCGCGGCCAGCCGCAGCACCAGGTCGGGGCCGTCCTCCTCCAGCGCGATCGCCTGCTCCAGCACGGTGAGCGTGTGCTCGTAGACGTCCTTGTGCCGGTGGTGCTCGTCGCGCTCCAGGATCAGCGCGGGAAGCTCGGGCAGCACGTGCGCGGCCAGGCCCGTGTCGACCAGCAGTTGCAGGCCCCTGCGCGGGTGGGCGCCCAGGATCAGCTTGTTCAGCTCGTCGCGCACCCGCTCGGCCGAGACGATCCCGATGCGGTCCGCCATGGCCGTCATGGCGGCGACCACCTCGGGCGCCACCTCGAAGCCGAGCTGGGCGGCGAAGCGCGCGGCGCGCATCATCCGCAGCGGGTCGTCGGAGAAGGACTGCTCGGGCGTGCCCGGGGTGCGCAGCACCCGCTCGGCCAGGTCCTCCAGGCCGTGGTGCGGGTCGACGAACTCCTTGCGCGGCAGCGCCACTGCCATCGCGTTGACCGTGAAGTCCCGGCGCACCAGGTCCTCCTCGATCGTGTCGCCGTAACGCACCTCGGGCTTGCGGGAGGCGCGGTCGTACGCCTCGGAGCGGTAGGTGGTGATCTCGATCTGGAAGTCCTGGCGCCCGCCGTCACCGGCCGCCGCCTTGCGGCAGCCCACGGTGCCGAAGGCGATGCCGACATCCCAGACCGCGTCCGCCCACGGGCGCACGATCCGCAGGACCGCCTCCGGACGGGCGTCCGTGGTGAAGTCCAGATCGTTGCCGAGGCGCCCGAGCAGCGCGTCGCGTACCGACCCGCCGACCAGCGCCAGCCGGAACCCGGCCTCCTCGAAGCGGCGGGCCAGGTCGTCGGCGACGGGGGACACCCGCAGCAGTTCGCTCACGGCACTGCGCTGGACGTGGCTGAGCTCGGGCGCGGACGGTGGGGTGGGGGTGTCAACGTTGGCTTTCGGCACAAAAGAACAGGGTACGTGGCCGGGCGGCCCGAGGCGTCCCCGTTCTCCCCTCCGGGACCGGTCTGGCCCGGCTTCCGGGGCCGGGCGGGCGCCGGATCCGGGCCGTACCCGCGCGGACGCCCGCGGCCGGTCCGGCCCCGCGGTCCAGCACCGCGGTCCGGCCGGGATCCGGCCCGGTACGGCCCTGGAATCATGGGCGCGGCGGGCCCTCGGGACCGCACCGGGATCGTGGTGATCTTGTGGAACCGTCCGCACCACTTCGGCACGGCGGGCATCGTTACCATTCCCGGGGACGCACAATGCGACGACCGCAGACGAGCACAGACGAGGGACGGGCGAGGGCGTGGCCGAGGCGGCAGGGCTCCAGGGGACGAATCGCGCTCGCGCCGGCCGGTGGCTCCGGCGCGCCGCGGCGCTGCTGGCCGGGGTGACACTCCTCACGGGCACGGGCCAGATCCCGGCGGTCTCCCCCGCGCACGCCGCATCCAAGGCCAGCGGTTCACGCAGCGTGAACATCTCCGTCGACTCCCTCACCCCCAGCGCGCCGACCCGCGAGGGCACGCTCACGGTCAGGGGCACGGCCGTCAACGAAAGCGCCGCCACGGTGTCCGGCGCCGCGGTCACCCTGCTCGTCGGCCCCCGCATGAACGGGCGCAGCGAAATGGACGCCGTCAGTGAGCGGACCGGGTACGTGCCCGGCGTGGACGGCGTCGAGCTGCCGGTGCGGTACGCGAAGAAGATCGGCACGCTGCGGCCCGGCGCCCGCCGCTCCTTCAGCCTCGCCGTGCCGGTCAGCGCGCTGGGCCTCGGGCAGAGCGGCGTCTACCAGCTGTCCGTGGCCGTCGCCGGGCAGACCGCGGCCCAGCCGCTGCGGCACGTGACCGGCGTCCAGCGCACCTTTCTGCCCTGGCAGCCGGGCCGGACGCCCAAGCAGACCCAGCTCACCTTCCTGTGGCCGCTGATCTCCCGGCCGCACGTCACCGCCCGCACCACCTCCGACGGCCAGCGGGCGCCGGTCTTCAGCGACGACGTGCTGGCCCGGGAGATGGGCCAGGGCGGGCGGCTTCAGCAGCTCGTCGCTCTGGGCAAGGACCTCCCGGTCACCTGGGTCCTCGACCCGGACCTGCTCGCCACGGCCGACGCCATGACCCGGCCGTACCAGGTCGTCGAGGACGGCGGCGCGGGGGACGAGCCGCGGGTGGCGGACGGCACCGGCCAGGCCGTCGCCAAGCAGTGGCTCGCCGACCTGGAGAAGGCGCTGCGCGGCCACCAGGTCGTGGTGCTGCCCTTCGCCGACCCCGACCTGGCCGCCATCGCGCACCGCGGCCGCGGCGTCCCCGGCACCCTCGGCCGCCTGAGGTCCGCCACCGCGCTCGCCGTCAGCACCGTGGAGACCGTCTTCTCCCACCGCGTCACGCCGCGCACGGACATCGCGTGGCCGGTCGACGGCGCGATCGACCAGTCCATCGTCGACGTGGCCGCCTCGGCGGGCGCCCGCACCGTCATCGCGCGCAGCGACAGCCTGCGGGAGACCGGGAACCTCCTCTACACCCCCACCGCCGCCCGCCCGATCGGCCGCGGCCGCACGGCGGTCGTCGCCGACGCCCGTCTCTCCACGGTGTTCACCGGGGACCTGGGACGGGCGGAGAACGCCACGCTCGCCGTGCAGGAGTTCCTGGCCCAGACCCAGATGATCACCCTCCAGGCGCCGGAGCGGAAGCGCAGCATCGTCGTCGCCCCGCAGCGGACGCCGACCACCGAGCAGGTGCAGGCCATGGCGACCGCCCTGCGGGACCTGGCGCCCGGCCGCTGGACGCAGCCGCTGGACCTCGGACAGGCCGCCAAGGCCAAGACCGACCCGAACGCCACCCGGCGGGTGCCCTCCGGCAAGGCGTACCGGGCCTCGCTGCGGCGGCAGGAGCTGTCGGTGGACGGTTTCCGCGCCATCAGGAGCACCCAGGACGAGCTGGACGTGTTCGGCACGATCCTCACCGTCCGCGACCCGGTGGTCATCCCGTTCACCAACGCGATCCTGCGGGAGCTGTCCACCTCCTGGCGCGGCACGGGCGGCCGCGCCACCGCCGCCCGCACGTCGGTGAAGGCCTACCTCGACGGTCTCGTCGACAAGGTCCAGCTGGTGCGGAAGTCGGACATCACCCTGTCCGGCCGCAGCGCGACCATCCCGGTGACCGTGCAGAACAACCTGGTCCAGGACGTCAAGGGGCTCCGGCTCGTCCTCAGCTCCAGCCAGCGCAACCGCCTGGCCGTCACCGAGCCCCAGCCGATCAGCGTCGAGGGCGGGCACAGCCAGTCGGTGAAGTTCGGCACCACGGCCAACGCGAACGGCCGCGCGGAGATCACCGCCCAGCTCGTCACCGAGGACGGCCGGCCCTACGGCCAGGCGGTGACGTTCCAGGTGAATGTCACCGAGATCACCTCCACCGTCATCCTCGTGATCGCGGGCGGCGTGCTGCTGCTCGTGCTCGCCGGGGTACGCATCTACCTCAAGCGCAAGCGGAACGCGGCCCGGCGCACGGCTGCCGCGGATCCGGCCCAGGCCGCCCCCGCCGCCGTCGGCGGCGGGGGCGCGAGCGCCGTCCCAGCCCAGCAGCCGGGTGATGTGGAACCGGACACCGGTTCGCAAAGCGCAGACACGTCCGGCCCGGGTGAGAAAGTGGACCATTGAGAACACGGTCGGGACCGCCGGCCGCGGCGGACGATGAGGTGGGTGGCGATGAACGCGCCATACGACGGTGATCGCGGTCGTGGCCCGGGCAGTGATCACGACGGCCAGGCGTCCCCGCCGCACGCCCACCCCCAGGGCACCCGCGACCCGTACGCGCGCGAGCCGTACCCGCAGGACCCGTACGCCCAGGAGCCCTACGCGCAGGAGCCGTACCCGCACAATCCCTACGCCCAGGAGCCGTACGGGCAGCAGGCCCAGGCGCCGGATGCCTACCCCCAGGACCCGTACGCCCAGGGCACCTATCCGGCCCAGGGGGGGTACGCCCAGGAGCCCTACCCGCAGGACCCGTACGCGCAGGGCTCCTACGCCCAGGACGGGTACGACCCGTACCAGGATCCGTACGCCCAGGGCGGGCAGGGCGGGTACGCGCAGAACCCCTACGCCCAGGAATCGTACAGCTACAACCCGTACAACGGCCTGCCCTACGTGCCCGACCCGTACACGCAGGACTACACCTACGGCAACTACTCCACGTACACGTACGCCTACCCCGTCCACAACCCGTACGCGCACGACCCGCTCACCGACCCGCTGTACGACCAGGGCGGCTACTCCGAGCAGCCCGGCGGCTACCCCGCCCAGCAGCAGTTCCCGCAGCAGCTCCACCAGCAGCCCACCGCGCCGCCGCAGACCGACCCGCGGCTGTGGGGGGAGCCCGCGCAGCAGCCCGGCACCGACGACGCCACCCGGCACCTGCGCCACTACGACGACGCCACCGCCGCCACCCAGTACCTGGGCACTGCGGACCAGGCCGCGCCCGCCACCGACCAGCAGCAGGACGCCTTCGCGCACCTCTTCCGCGACCAGCAGCCCTACGAGCCCCGGTCCCCCGAGCAGCAGTCGCGCGCCGCGGGCCCCGGGCCCGCCACCGGGCGCATGCGGCGCGTCTCCGGCCCGCCGACCGGGCAGATCCCCGTGGACCGCACGCAGAACCTCACCGCGCAGAAGCGGGCGGGCGGCCGGGCGGGAAACCTGCTGAAGTCCAGCGCGGTGATGGCCGCGGGCACGCTCGTCTCCCGGCTCACCGGCTTCCTGCGCCAGATGGTCATCGTCGCGGCGCTCGGCGCGGCCACCCTCGGCGACACCTACGCGGTCGCCTTCAACCTGCCGGCGATGATCTACTTCCTCACCGTCGGCGGCGGCCTGAACTCCGTCTTCGTGCCGCAGCTCGTGCGCGCCATGAAGGAGGACGACGACGGCGGCGTCGCCTACGCCAACCGGCTGCTCACCCTGGTCATGGTCGCCCTGGGCGCGCTGGTGGCGGTGTCGGTGTTCGCCGCGCCCTGGCTCATCCGCATGATGTCGCCGACGATCGCCGGCAACCCGGCCTCCAACGAGGTCGCCGTCACCTTCGCCCGCTACTGCCTGCCCACCATCTTCTTCATGGGCGTGCACGTGGTGGTCGGCCAGGTGCTCAACGCGCGCGGCCGGTTCGGCGCCATGATGTGGACGCCGGTGCTGAACAACATCGTCGTTATCACCACCTTCGGCCTGTTCATCTGGGTGTTCGGCACCGCGAGCAACTCCCGGATGGGTGTCACCACCATCACCCCCGAGGGCATCCGCCTGCTGGGCATCGGCACCCTGCTGGGCCTGGTGGTGCAGTCCCTGGCGATGTTCCCCTACCTGCGGGCGGCCGGCTTCCGCTTCCGGCCGCGCTTCGACTGGCGCGGCCACGGCCTGGGCAAGGCCGCCAGGCTGGCCAAGTGGACCGTCCTGTTCGTGCTCGCCAACCAGGCCGGCGTGGTCGTGGTGACCCAGCTGGCCACCGCGGCCGGCTCCGACGCCGCCAACGCCGGCTATCCGGGCACCGGCTACATCAGCTACTCCTCCGCCCAGCTCATCTGGAACATGCCGCAGGCCATCATCACCGTGTCCGTGATGGCCGCCCTGCTGCCGCGCATCTCGCGCGCCGCCCACGACGGCGACCCGGGCGCGGTGCGCGACGACATCTCCCAGGGCCTGCGCACCTCCGCCGTCGCCATTGTGCCGATCTCCTTCGCCTTCGTCGCGCTCGGCGTCCCGCTGTGCACCCTGCTGTTCGGCACCTCCGGCACCGAGGCGGCCCGCTCCATGGGCTACACGCTCATGGCCTTCGGCCTGGGCCTGATCCCCTTCTCGGTGCAGTACGTGGTCCTGCGCGGCTTCTACGCCTTCGAGGACACCCGCACGCCCTTCTACAACACCGTGATCGTCGCCGCGGTCAACGCCGCCGCCTCCGCGCTGTGCTACCTGGTCCTGCCGGCCCGCTGGGCGGTGGCCGGCATGGCCGCCTCCTACGGCCTGGCCTACGCCACCGGCGTAGGCGTCGCCTGGCGGCGGCTGCGCGACCGGCTGGGCGGCGACCTGGACGGCCGGCACGTGGTGCGCACCTACACCCGCCTGGCCGGGGCCAGCGTGCCCGCCGCCGTCGTCGGCGGCATCGTCGCCTTCACCATCACCGGCGTCCTCGGGGAGGGCCCGACCGGCTCCATGGCCGCCCTCGTCGGCGGCGGGCTGGTCCTCCTGCTCATCTTCTACGCGGCGGCCCGGCGCATGCGCATCCAGGAGCTGACCGCCATGGTCGGCATGGTCCGCGGACGACTCGGCCGCTGACGTAGGAGCACAACCTTCGTCCGCCACCGTGTGTCGTGCATAGTGGCGGTCTGTGGGCACAATTGTCTTGGCCCGGAGTAGCGCGACGGACGGGGAGGCAGGAACGACGGTGGCGGAACGGAGCACGGCTGCCGTCGACGTGGCCGACAGCGGCGGCGAGCAGCCGCCGACCGCCGGGGTCACGGCCGACGGACCGGGGGAGAAGCAGCCCGACGAGACCGGCGGGCCGGGCACGGCCGGCACGGTCGGCACACCTGACGACAGCGGCGCCGGGACCGGCGCCGCGGCCCCGGCGGACACCGGCGGCCGCGGTGAGGCCCCGCCGCCCGCCCCCGAGCTGCACAGCGGCCACAAGCTCGCCAGACGCTACCGCCTCGAAGAGTGCGTCACCCGTCTGGACGGATTCAGCAGCTGGCGTGCTGTGGACGAGAAGCTGCGCCGCGCCGTCGGCGTCCACGTGCTGCCCGCCGACCATCCCCGTGCCCGCCCGGTCCTCGCCGCCGCCCGCTCCGCCGCCCTGCTCGGCGACCCCCGTTTCGTCCAGGTGCTCGACGCCGTCGAGGACAACGACCTCGTCTACGTCGTCCACGAGTGGCTGCCCGACGCCGTGGAACTGACCGCCGTCCTGGCCTCCGGCCCGCTGGAGGCCCACGAGGCCTACCAGCTCGTCAGCCAGGTCAGCCAGGCCATGGCCGCCGCCCACCGCGAGGGCCTGTCCCACCTGCGCCTCAACCCGGGCTCGGTGCTGCGCACGGAGTCCGGGCAGTACCGCATCCGCGGCCTGGCGGTGATGGCCGCACTGCGCGGCGTCTCCTCCGACCGGCCGCAGCGCACCGACACCGAGGCGATCGGCGCGCTGCTGTACGCCGCCCTCACCCAGCGCTGGCCCTACGAGAGTGACGCCTTCGGCCTGTCCGGGCTGCCCAAGGGGGTCGGCCTCATCGCCCCCGACCAGGTACGGGCGGGGGTCCACCGCGGCCTGTCCGACCTGGCCATGCGGGCGCTGGTCAACGAGGGTGCCACCGCGTCCCGCGAGGTCCCGCCCTGCACCACCCCGGAGGAGCTGGCCGAGGCCATCTCGGCGATGCCCCGCATCCGCCCTCCGGACCCCGCTTTCGGCACCCCGGAGAGCTTCGCCCCCGCCGCCTACCCGCGGCCCTACCGGCACGGCGGCTACGGCCCGCAGCCCGGCCGCGGCGCGCCCGCCCGGGCGCCCCGTCCGTCCGCCGCCGCGGTGACTCCCCCGCCGCCCCTGCAAAGCCGCACCGGCCGGGTTCTGAAGTGGGCGGTCTCCGGGCTGCTGATCGCGGCCCTCGGCCTGGGCAGCTGGCAGCTCGCGGACACCCTGCTGAAGGAGGAGCACCACTCCGGCGGCGCCAGCGGCGGCCAGCACGGGGGTGACGGCAAGATCAGCAGGCCCGCCAGCAAGCCGCTCAGGATCGCCAGCGGCACCGAGTACTACCCCGACGGCACGCCGCAGCACGTCTCCCAGGCGCCGAACACCTACGACGGTGACGCGTCGACGTACTGGGCCACCAAGTCCTTCAAGGAGGGCCCCCGGCTCAACCCGGCCGTCAAGGAGGGCGTCGGGCTCGTCTACGACCTCGGAGCGCCGCAGAAGCTCACCGGCGCCTCGATCAGTCTGCGCTACGGCGGCGACTACACGTCGGTCGCGCTCTACGCCACGGACTCGCTGTCGTCCGCCACGCCCCTGAGCTCCATGCGCAGACTCGCTGCCACGCGCACGTCCTCCACCACCGCGAAGCTCACCGTGACAGACTCCTCTCAGACACGCTATGTCGTCGTCTGGATGACCGAGATGCCCTACGCGCAGCAGGACACCTACAGCCGCCCGGGCTACAAGCAGGCCATCACGGACGTGACGTTCACTGGCTGACCTGGTTCGGCCGGACGGTACCGGGGAGGGGCTCGACGTTGGACGACGCCATATCTGGCGCGCCGAGCGACGGCGAACTCCTGGCGCGCCACGTGGCCGGCGATCCGGACGCCTTCGCCGAGATCGTCCGGCGGCACCGGGACCGCCTCTGGGCGGTGGCGCTGCGCACGCTGGGGGACCGCGAGGAGGCCGCCGACGCGGTGCAGGACGCGCTGGTCTCCGCCTACCGGGGCGCGCAGGGCTTCCGCGGCCAGTCCGCCGTCACCACCTGGCTGCACCGCATCACCGTGAACGCGTGCCTGGACCGGGCTCGCAAGGCCGCCTCCCGCCGCACCTCCCCCGTCGCCGACACCGAGAAGCTGGAGGCGCTGCTCGAACCGCACGAGTCGGCCGCCGCCCCCGCCGAGCGCGGCGATCTGCACCGTGAACTGGTGCGCGCGCTGTGCACCCTCCCTCCGGAACAGCGCGCCGCCCTGGTGCTCGTCGACATGCAGGGCTACCCGGTGGCGGAGGCGGCCGGCATCCTCGACGTGCCCTCCGGCACGGTGAAGAGCCGCTGCGCGCGGGGCCGGGCGCGGCTGCTGCCGCTGCTGGCCCACCTCCGGCCGGGCGGCACACCGAGCACACCCGACGGCGGAAGGAACCGGGCGGAGGGGACATCCGTCCCACCCAAGGCAGGGACGAGCAACGCGGACGCCGTGAAGGGCGGAGGTGGGCGGGCGTGACATCCTCGGCCGACACGGAAGGGCACCCCGAGGCGGCGGAGATCTCCGCGCTCCTCGACGGTGCGCTCACGGCGGCGCGCGCCACCGAGGTGCGCGGCCACGTCGCGCGCTGCGCGGCGTGCGCGGACGTCCACGCTTCCCTGGAGGAGATCCGGACCCTGCTCGGTACGCTCCCGGACCCGGGCCCCATGCCCGCCGATGTCACCCGCCGCATCGAGGCCGCGCTCGCCGCCGAGGCGCTGGGCGGTCCGGCACTCGCCGCCGACGCCACAGCCGGGGCGTCGGCCGCCACGGCCGGCGGCGACGTTTCACGTGAAACCCAGGGCTCGATCGTGGCCCGCGCCGTTTCACGTGAAACACGGGCAACTGTTTCACGTGAAACCCCTCAGGGCGCCGACGGCACGCTCGGCGGCGGCACACGGGAGGAGGCCGTGCGGCCCGGCGGGTCGCCCGTGGCCGCCGACCGCCCGGCGGGCCGCCCGCACCCGGTCGGCGGTTCCGGCTCCCGGCCGGGCGGCGGGCCCGGGCCGCACGGTCGGCACCCCCGCCGACGCCGGGGGCTGCTGGGCGCCGCGTCCGTCGCAGCCCTGTTCTGCGCGGGCGCCTTCCTCATCGCGCAGAGCTTCACCGATGACGAGACCACCGGCGCCCGTGGAAGCAGCCGGTCGCCGTCCGCACCGGTCGGGCTCTCCGCGGCGGGACTCAAGGCACGGGTCCAGGCCATGCTCGTCGGCGAGAAGGCCGACGCCCCGCACGTCGAGCCCGAGTCGTCCTCTCGCATGCCGATGCGTGCCGACAACCAGCAGGTGCCGTCGTGCGTCCAGGCGGGCACCGGCCGCACCGAGCAGCCGCTGGCCTCGCAGCAGGACTCCTACAACGGGTCGGACGCCTACATCCTCGTCCTGCCGCACCCCGGGGACAGGTCGCTCGTCGACGTCTTCGTCATCGACGCGTCCTGCACCACGGCATCCGCGTCACCGGTCGGCGCCCAGCTGCTCGTCCAGACCTACCGGCGGGACTGACGCGCGTAGTATCCGGCCCGGGCCCGGCCTCGTGGGCCGGGGAATGCCGGGCCCTTAGGATCGGTTGGGTGGGATGGCAGTGCACTTCTCCGGGGAAACCCGGAAGTTCCCGGCCACCTCGGCACCCGTCGGCAGTCGGCAGACAAGGAAGACATCCGTGAGCGACGTCCGCAACGTCATCATCATCGGTTCCGGGCCCTCGGGCTACACGGCCGCGCTCTACACCGCCCGCGCCTCCTTGAAGCCGCTGGTCTTCGAGGGCTCGGTGACAGCGGGCGGCGCCCTGATGAACACCACGGACGTGGAGAACTTCCCCGGGTTCCGGGACGGCATCCTGGGCCCGGACCTGATGGACAACATGAGGGCCCAGGCCGAGCGGTTCGGCGCGGAGCTGGTCCCGGACGACGCGGTGGCCGTCGATCTCGGCGAGGACATCAAGACCGTCACCGACTCCTCCGGCACCGTGCACCGGGCCAAGACGGTGATCATCGCCACCGGCTCGCAGCACCGCAAGCTGGGCCTGCCGCGCGAGGACGAGCTGTCGGGCCGCGGGGTGTCCTGGTGCGCCACCTGCGACGGATTCTTCTTCAAGGACCAGGACATCGCCGTTATCGGCGGCGGTGACACCGCTATGGAGGAGGCCACCTTCCTGTCCCGGTTCGCCAAGTCGGTCACCGTCGTCCACCGCCGCGACACCCTCCGCGCCAGCAAGGCCATGCAGGAGCGTGCCTTCGCCGACCCCAAGATCCGTTTCGTCTGGGACAGCGCGGTGGCCGAGATTCACGGCGACGCCAAGCTCTCCGGTCTGACCCTCCGGAACACCAGGACCGGCGAGACCTCCGAGCTGCCGGTGACGGGGCTGTTCATCGCGATCGGCCACGACCCGCGCACCGAGCTGTTCAAGGGCCAGCTCGATCTCGACGACGAGGGGTATCTGAAGACCGCCGCGCCCTCGACTCGCACCAGCCTGCCGGGGGTGTTCGCCGCCGGCGACGTGGTGGACCACACCTACCGCCAGGCGATCACCGCGGCCGGTACCGGCTGCGCGGCCGCTTTGGACGCGGAGCGCTACCTCGCCGCCCTCGCCGACGCCCAGAAGGCCGCTGTCTGATCCGGGCCCCGTCCCGCCACCCAACCCGCAAAGGAGAAATGCCATGGCCGGTGCCACCGTGACCGTCACGGACGCCGACTTCGAGGAGACCGTACTGAAGAGCGACAAGCCGGTCCTCGTCGACTTCTGGGCCGCCTGGTGCGGCCCCTGCCGCCAGATCGCCCCCTCCCTGGAGGCGATCGCCAGCGAGCACGCCGACAAGATCACCGTCGCCAAGCTCAACATCGACGAGAACCCGGCCACCGCCGCCAAGTACGGCGTGATGTCCATCCCCACCCTGAACGTGTACCAGGGCGGCGAGGTCGCCAAGACCATCGTCGGCGCCAAGCCGAAGGCGGCCATCGAGCGCGACCTGGCCGACTTCCTCGCCTGAGCCACGCGTCGACGCGAGCGACGAGAGGGGCCGCCCACCAAGGCGGCCCCTCTCGTGTTCCCCGTGAAACGCGTCCGGTTTCACGTGAAACCGCGATCCGAGGGAACGGTCACAGCGGCCGCAGGGCCGGCTCCTTCTGGACCGCACCGAGCAGGCGGTCCAGCGCCAGCTCGACGTCCTCCTTCCAGGAGATCGTCGTCCGCAGCTCCAGCCGCAGCCGCGGGTAACGCGGATGCGGCCGCACGGTCTTGAAGCCGACGGCCAGGAGGTGGTCGGCGGGCAGCACGCACGCCGGCTCCTGCCAGGTCGCGTCCCCGAACGCCTCGATCGCCTTGAAACCGCGGCGGATGAGGTCCTTGGCGACGGTCTGCACCATGACCCGCCCCAGCCCCTGACCCTGGTACCCCGGCATCAGCCACGCCGTCATGAGCTGGACGGCGTCCGCCGCCACCGGACTCGTGGGAAACGCCGTGGAGCGCGGCACGTACGCCGGGGGCGCGTAGAGCACGAAGCCGACGGGCACCTCGTCGACGTAGACCACGCGGCCGCAGGAGCCCCACTCCAGCAGCACCGCGGAGATCCACGCCTCCTTCTCCAGCTCCGGCCGCCCGGCCCGCACGGCGGCCTCACCGCTGACCGGGTCCAGCTCCCAGAAGACGCACGCACGGCAGCGCTTGGGGATGTCCGGGAGGTTGTCCAGTGTGAGCGGTACGAGCCGACGCCCCATGTAGCCAGTCCCTCACTTCCAACGAGCCGATGCGCGGATCCGCTCTCCCCGTCCGGCATCGTATCCGCGCGGAGATCGCGCTGACACCGGCGCCGGGCAAAAGAGTGGGCCGTGTTCCTTCACCATCGGAACACGGCCCCTCGCTTGCCGCCTGTCCGGCGGCACAATCCCTATCCCGCTTCGTCCGCGTCCTCGTGCGCAGCCGCGTGGTCGTCCGCTGTCTGCCGCAGGACCGGCCCCTCGCCCGGGGCGAGGCTGCCCAGAATCCGCTCCAGATCCTCTATCGAGGCGAACTCGACGACGATCTTTCCCTTCTTCTGACCGAGGTCTACCTTCACCCGGGTCTCGAACCGGTCGGAGAGCCGGGAGGCCAGCTCCGTGAGCGCCGGCGAGACGCGCGCCCCGGCCCGGGGCCCCTTGGCCCGCGCGGTGCTCTTCAGGCTCGGGCCCATCAAGGTCACGATCTCCTCGACCGCGCGCACCGACAGCCCCTCGGCCACGATGCGGTGCGCCAGCCGGTCCTGCTCCTCCGGGTCGTCCACCGACAGCAGTGCCCGGGCGTGACCGGCGGACAGCACCCCTGCGGCGACCCGCCGCTGCACGGCCGGGGACAGCCGCAGCAGCCGCAGCGTGTTGGACACCTGCGGCCGGGAGCGTCCGATGCGGTCGGCCAGCTCGTCGTGGGTGCAGTTGAAGTCCTTCAGCAGCTGGTCGTAGGCCGCCGCCTCTTCGAGCGGGTTGAGCTGTGCCCGGTGCAGGTTCTCCAGCAGCGCGTCCAGGAGGAGCTTCTCGTCGTCGGTGGCCCGGACGATCGCCGGAATGCGCTCCAGGCCCGCCTCGCGGCACGCCCGCCAGCGCCGCTCGCCCATGATCAGCTCGTACCGCTCGGGTGCGAGCTGCCGGACCACCACCGGCTGGAGGAGGCCGACTTCCTGAATGGACGTCACCAGCTCGGCGAGCGCGTCCTCGTCGAACACCTCGCGCGGCTGCCGCGGGTTGGGCGTGATGAAGTCCAGCGGCAGCTCGGCGAAGTGCGCACCCGCCACCTCGCCGACCGCCTCACCGGCGACCGGTGGCAGCTCGTCCTCCAGGTCCACCGCCTCGGTTTCACGTGAAACACCGCTCGCGGGCAGCGCGGTCACCTTGGCCGCCGCGACTCCGCGCTCCGGCGCCAGCACCGGCACCGCGGACGGAGACGTGGACGCTCCCACCGGCACGGCGGCTCCCGCTCCGTCCGGCCCTGTCGGCGCGGACGGGATCAGGGCACCGAGCCCGCGGCCCAGCCCTCGGCGTCGCTCACTCACTGGTTCCCCTCCTGCATGCTGTGCCGACCGCCCGCGGGCAGCGCGTGCGCGTGCTGGGCGTCGTAGTGGACATCGACCCCCCGCAGGGCGATCTCCCGCGCGGCCTCCAGGTAGGACAGCGCCCCGCTGGAGCCCGGGTCGTAGGTGAGGACCGTCTGCCCGTAGCTCGGTGCCTCGGAGATGCGCACCGACCGGGGGATGCTGGTCCGCAGCACCTCGTTGCCGAAGTGGCTGCGCACCTCGTCCGCCACCTGCGAGGCCAGCCGGGTACGGCCGTCGTACATCGTCAGCAGGATGGTGGAGACGTGCAGCGTCGGGTTGAGGTGGCCGCGTACGAGGTCGACGTTCCGCAGCAGCTGGCCCAGGCCCTCCAGCGCGTAGTACTCGCACTGGATCGGGATCAGCACCTCGGCTCCGGCGACCAGCGCGTTGACCGTCAGCAGGCCGAGTGACGGCGGGCAGTCGATGAGGATGTAGTCCAGCGGCTGCTCGTACGCCTGGATGGCCCGTTGCAGCCGGCTCTCCCGCGCCACCAGCGAGACCAGCTCGATCTCCGCGCCCGCCAGGTCGATCGTGGCGGGTGCGCAGAACAGCCCCTCCACGTCCGGCACCGGCTGCACGACGTCGGACAGCGGCTTGCTCTCCACGAGGACGTCGTAGATCGATGGGACCTCGGCGTGATGGTCGATGCCCAGGGCCGTCGACGCGTTGCCCTGCGGGTCCAGGTCGATGACGAGAACCCGTCCGCCGTGCAGCGCGAGGGAGGCGGCCAGGTTGACGGTGGTNCGTGCAGCGCGAGGGAGGCGGCCAGGTTGACGGTGGTGGTGGTCTTGCCGACCCCGCCCTTCTGGTTGGCGACCACGATCACCCTGGTCCGCGCCGGCCGGGGCAGACCCTCGCCCGCCCGGCCGAGGGCTTCCCTCGCCAGCTGGGCGGCGTGCCCGATCGGGGCGTCGTCCACCGGAGGAGGCGTTTCACGTGAAACGTCCTCTCCCGCCGCTTCGGTGCGGGGGCCGGGGACCGGATCGGTCATCGGCCCCGCGATGTTGGCATCGGACCGCAAGGACTCACCCTCCTCGACATCAGGCTCGCGATGAGGAGAGCCTGCCATGCTTTCGGGGTCGGGAACCAGCGAGGTCCGTTCTCCTGTGGATGAATCTGTGGATGAACCCCCGTCCCGGCGGGGCTTCTCCCCGTCTTTGCGGGCCTTGGCGTCGGATGGAGCGGCCGCCGCGCGGCCACGGCTGATGATTCCCGGCAGCAGTGAGCGACGTTTCACGTGAAACACGATGCATCCGAATCGGTCGAACCGACCGGCTCGACACTCCGAAATGCGTCGTTTCGGCAGCTTTTGCGGAGCACTCTGGCCTCAATCGGGCGCGGCGGCTTGACCTCCGCACGCCGCTCGTTCCGCAGCGCGGTCCGCCGCGCGACAACCGCTGCGGGAAGCACCGGCCACGGAAGGAAGGCCGGAAGCAGGCTGGGGATAACTCCGCGGCGCAGCTCTCAGTGCCGTCGGCGCTGAGGGCCCCTCCGGGCCGCTTTGGCGCGCTTGGCCGCGAACCGCACGCCGCCGGGGCTCTCACCGACCTCGACCCGCACCACGGTGGCGGGCGGATCGACGACCCCCTCGCCCACCCGTAGGACCGACGTGTCGACCACGCCCAGCTTGCTCAGCGCGGCGCGGGCGTGCCGCAGCTCCTCCTCGGCCGTATCGCCCTTCAGCAGCAGCATCTCGCCGTACGGGCGCAGCAGCGGAACCCCCCAGCCCGCCAGCCGGTCCAGCGGTGCCACCGCGCGAGCGGTCACCACGTGCATGGGCGGCACCCTCCCCAGCACCTCTTCCGCCCGGCCGCGCACCACGTCGACGTGGTCGAGCCCCAGCAGCTCCACCACCTCGCGCAGGAAGTTCGTCCGCCGCAGCAGCGGCTCCAGCAGCGTGATGCGCAGGTCCGGCCGGGTCAGGGCGAGAGGGATGCCCGGCAGGCCCGCTCCGGACCCCACATCGCACACGGTGACGCCCTCAGGCACCACCTCGGCGAGCACGGCACAGTTCAGCAGGTGCCGTCCCCACAGCCGCGGCACCTCGCGCGGCCCGATCAGGCCGCGCCCCACGCCCACCTCGGCCAGCAGCTCGCCGTACCGGACAGCCTCCGGGAAGCGCTCGCCGAAGACGTCCCGCGCCGCCTGGGGCGCGGGGGGCAGCTGAGCTGCCGCTTCTTCCGTCACGGAGACCGTCCTTGTCGTCGGGCTCGTCAGGCTCGTGGGAATCGTGGGGGCTCGTGGGAATCGTCGGCGGGCGCCGACGCTCGTCAGCGCTCACCGACGCTCGGCGGCGACGCACAGCCGCCGGCACCGCCGACGCGGTGGAGCGCCGCACGGTGCCGGGGGCGGGGGCAGGCGCCGCCGGGCCGGGTCAGACCGGCAGCACGACCACGCGGCGCTCGGGCTCCTCGCCCTCGGACTCGCTGCGCAGCCCGGCAGCGGCCACCGCGTCGTGGACGATCTTCCGCTCGAAGGGCGTCATCGGCTTCAGCTTCACCGGATGACCGGAGCCCTTGACCTCCTCGGCGACCTTCGTGCCCAGCTCGGCCAGCTCCGCCCGCTTCCGCGCGCGGTACCCGGCGATGTCGAGCATCAGCCGACTGCGGTCGCCGGTCTCCCGGTGCACCGCCAGCCGGGTCAGCTCCTGGAGGGCCTCCAGCACCTCGCCGTCCCGGCCCACGAGCTTGTTGAGGTCACGGCTCGTCGCGTCGCTGATGATCGACACCGCGGCGCGGTCGCCCTCGACGTCCATGTCGATGTCGCCGTCGAGATCGGCGATGTCCAGCAGCCCCTCCAGGTAGTCGGCGGCGATCTCACCCTCCTGCTCCAGGCGGGTCAGGGTGTCGCCGCCCTCGGGGGCGTGCTCGGCGGCCGGGGTGGTGCCTTCCGTCACGGATGGACTCCTTCGCTACTTCTTGGACGGGTGCTTGGGACGCTGCTGGCCCTTGCGCTGGCCGGACTTGGCGTTGCGGGAGGAGCCGCCGGAGGCCGAGCCGCCGTCCGGCTTGCCACTGCCCGCCGCCTTCTTCTCGGCAGCGCTCCGCTGGGCCCTGGCGCGCTGCCCCTGCTGCGCCTGGTCGCCCTGCGCGGTGCCCTTCTCCAGCGACGGCTTGCGCTGCCCGGACTCCGCCCCCGCCGCGGTTCCCGGCCGTGCCGTGGCCCGGGCCCGGGACTGCCCCTGGGCCGCCGCGCCGCCCGCCTGCCGCTTGGCCTTGGTCTGCCGCTTGGGCTGCTGCCGCGCGGCGCGCGCCGCCTCGACGGCCTTCTTGGCCTCGACCTCGGCGGGGTCCTCCTTCAGCTTGCCCTTGGCCCGCAGCCGCTCCTGCCGGGCCTCGTAGGCGACGCTGCCGGGCACCGGGTTGCGCCGGATGACGAACATCTGCTGGCCCATGGTCCACAGGTTGGTGGTGAGCCAGTAGACGAGGACGCCGACGGGGAAGTTGATGCCGAAGACGGCGAAGATCACCGGGAAGACGTACATCAGCATCTTCTGCTGCTGCATGAACGGCGTCTTCACCGACAGGTCGACGTTCTTCGTCATCAGCTGGCGCTGCGTGTAGAACTGCGACGCCGACATCAGCACGATCATGGTGATCGTGACAACCCTGACGTCGGTCAGGGTCGCGCCCAGGTCGTGGACCTTCGAGGCCGAGTCGGTGAACTTCACCGGCAGCGGAGCGCCGAAGATGTGCGCCTTACGGGCGCTGTCCAGCAGCGACTGGTCGATGACTCCGACCGTGTGGTTGCCCGCGATCTTGCTCAGCACCTGGTACAGGGCCAGGAAGAACGGCGACTGCGCCAGGATCGGCAGGCAGCTGGAGAGCGGGTTGGTCCCGGTCTCCTTGTATAGCTTCATCATCTCTTCGGACTGGCGCTGCCGGTCGCTCTTGTAGCGCTCCTGGATCGCCTTCATTCTCGGCTGGAGCGCCTGCATGTTCCGCGTCGCCTTGATCTGCTTGACGAAGAGCGGGATCAGGCAGATCCGGATCAGCACCACCAGCGAGACGATGGACAGGCCCCACGCCCAGCCGCTGTCCTTGTCGAACATGAGGCTGTAGAACGAGTGGAACTGGACGATGATCCAGGAAACAGCGTCATAGAGAGGACCGAGGATCGTGTCCACGAATCAGGCTCCTTGGGCGTTGGGCTGAGTGTCGGGCTGTGCGGCGGCCGACTCGGCGGGAGGCCGCCCGGCGAGGCGGTCGCGCAACCACTGGTGCCAGACCGGACGCTTCCGGGGCGGTACGTGATCCACACCGCCCGGCGACCAGGGATTGCAGCGCAGGATGCGCCAGGCGGTCAGCGCCGTCCCCTTCACCGCGCCGTGCACGTCGATGGCCTGGTAGCCGTAGTGCGAGCACGACGGGTAGTACCGGCAGACCGGCCCGAGCAGCGGGCTGATGGTCCACTGGTACAGCTTGATCAACCACAGCAGCGGGTACTTCACGGCGGCCCTCCCAGCAGCCGCTGCAACGCGGAGTCGAGATCGCGGGCCAGTTCGCCGGGTCCCGCTTCACCGGCACCGGGCAGCGCCCGTACGACCACCAGGCTACCGTCGGGAAACCGGTCGAGGCGGTCCCGGACCAGATGGCGCAGCCTCCGCTTGACCCGGTTCCGGACGACCGCCCCGCCGACCGCCTTGCTCACGACGAAACCCGCACGCGCCGGGGGAGCGCTTTCCCCGGGCGCGTGCGGGTCCGTTGCACCGCTTCTGAGGTGGACGACGAGGAGGGGGCGACCAGCCCTGCGTCCTCGGCGTACCGCGGCCGCGAAGTCCTCGCGCCGCCTCAGCCGATGATCGGAGGGCAGCACGGCATGGACCCTGGCCGGTCGCTCAGGCCGACAGGCGCGCGCGGCCCTTGCCGCGGCGTGCGGCGAGGATCGCACGACCGGCACGGGTGCGCATACGCAGCCGGAAGCCGTGGGTCTTCGCGCGGCGACGGTTGTTCGGCTGGAAGGTGCGCTTGCTCACTCGGGGGCTCCAGAAGGTGAAATCGTGGGTGGCGGCATCGCCTGGCTGTCACCGTGCGCCCGCGACACGACTCGCATACGCCCCAGTGCGCCGCTCGGTGATCGCGGCACAGGACGGAGCGGTCCGCGATCTTCGCCCATCGGCGGGCAGGCGGCAGCAGCCATCGACAACTCGACCTCGTTACGGTACGCGCGGCCGCGCCGTCCGGTCAAACCAGCCGCGGCCCGGCACGCCGGTGCCGCCCGCTCCTCCGGGCGGCGGCGCCGGAAGGCGTCTCGCGGGTCTCCGGCCGAGTTCCGGTCGTGTTCCGGCCGTGTCCCAGGGGGCAGGAGAACACCGCGCGACATCCCATGGCACATTTGTACACACCCTGTGGACAACGACTTGAACCGCGTACCCGGCCTGACTACCGTGGCTGGACTGTCGATTTCCTTCACGCGCGTCCCGAGAACCACACATTTCGTGGTACCTGTCGGCGTCCCCCACCCAGCGAGTGAGAGAGCGTGCCCTGTGGCTGACGTACCCGCCGATCTTGCCGCAGTGTGGCCACGCGTGCTGGAACAGCTGCTCGGCCAGGAGGCGGGACAGGGTGTCGAGGCCAAGGACGAGCACTGGATCCGGCGCTGCCAGCCCCTGGCCCTGGTCGCCGACACCGCGCTGCTCGCCGCGCCCAACGAGTTCGCCAAGGGCGTCCTGGAGGGTCGGCTGTCCCCTCTGATCAGCGAAACGCTCAGCCGCGAGTGCGGCCGTCCCATCCGCATCGCCATCACCGTGGACAACTCCGCGGCCGAGCCGTCCGTACCGCAGCAGCCGCGGCGCGAGACGTACGACCGCTACGACGACGGGCACGACGGCGGCGACGCGGGCGGCAGGGACCGGAGGGACAGCAGGGACGCCAGGGACATGCTGGACGGCTACGGAGGAGGCGGCCGCGACGGCTACCCGCGCCCGGCCGCCGACGAGCTGCCCACCGCGCGCCCCGCCTACCCGGACTACCCGCCGGCCCGCCCGGAGCCCGACGCCTGGCCGCGCGCCCGCGACGACTACAGCTGGCCCCAGCAGCGGCACGGCGGCTTCGCCGAGCGCGACCCGTACGCCTCCCGGCCCCCCGAGCCGCCGTACGGCCAGCAGCGCCCGGAGCTGCCCGGCCAGCTCGACCGGTCGCACGGCGGCCCGGTCGGCCCGCCCCCGCCCACCGGCGCCCCCGGGCCGCTGGCCGCACAGCCCGCCCCGGCCCCGGGCCCGGGGGAGCCGACCGCGCGCCTGAACCCGAAGTACCTCTTCGACACCTTCGTCATCGGCGCCTCCAACCGGTTCGCGCACGCCGCGGCGGTCGCGGTCGCCGAGGCCCCCGCCAAGGCGTACAACCCGCTGTTCATCTACGGCGAGTCCGGGCTCGGCAAGACCCACCTGCTGCACGCGATCGGGCACTACGCCCGCAGCCTGTACCCCGGCACGCGTGTGCGCTACGTCAGCTCGGAGGAGTTCACCAACGAGTTCATCAACTCCATCCGCGACGGCAAGGCGGACGCCTTCCGCAAGCGCTACCGGGACATGGACATCCTGCTGGTGGACGACATCCAGTTCCTGGCGCAGAAGGAGTCCACGCAGGAGGAGTTCTTCCACACCTTCAACACCCTGCACAACGCCAACAAGCAGATCGTGCTGTCCTCGGACCGGCCGCCCAAGCAGCTGGTGACCCTGGAGGACCGGCTGCGCAACCGCTTCGAGTGGGGCCTGATCACCGACGTGCAGCCCCCGGAGCTGGAGACCCGCATCGCGATCCTGCGCAAGAAGGCCGTACAGGAGCAGCTCAACGCCCCGCCGGAGGTGCTGGAGTTCATCGCCTCCCGCATCTCGCGCAACATCCGCGAGCTGGAGGGCGCGCTGATCCGCGTGACCGCCTTCGCCAGCCTGAACCGGCAGCCGGTCGACCTCGGCCTGACCGAGATCGTGCTGAAGGACCTCATCCCCGGCGGCGAGGACGCCGCCCCGGAGATCACCGCTGCCGCGATCATGAGCGCGACCGCGGACTACTTCGGCCACACCGTCGAGGACCTGTGCGGCGCCTCGCGCAGCCGCGGCCTGGTCACCGCCCGGCAGATCGCCATGTACCTGTGCCGCGAGCTGACCGACCTGTCGCTGCCGAAGATCGGCGCCCAGTTCGGCGGCCGCGACCATACGACCGTGATGCACGCCGACCGGAAGGTCAGGGCCCTGATGGCCGAGCGCCGGTCGATCTACAACCAGGTGACCGAGCTGACCAACCGCATCAAGAACGGCAGCGCCTGACGCGCGGGCTCCGGCCGAGGGGGCGCTCCGGGACCGCCCAGGGCGCCCCCTCGGCGTACCGGCGGCCAGCCGGTCGCGGGCCTGCCGCGGAGTGCCCCGGAGCGGCCCCGCGACGCCACGCGACGCCCGGGGAGGCTCGGGGAGGCTCGGGGCGACCGTCACAGGGCCGCCCCTGAAGGCCGTCGCCCGGCCCCGCGCGCGCCCGGCCCCAGGGCGCGACCGCCGTCCCGAGGGCAGGGCCCGTGCGGCCGTCCCGGCGCCCGGCGGGCCGTCCGTGGCGCCCGCCGCACCGCTTCGGGAGCCGTTTCCAGCCGTTCCCGGCGCGGTCGCTCACTCGTACGGCGCTGTTCGATTACGGTCGCGTCCGCCGAGTTCTCCACAGGTTCGGCGCCGATCGGCCGTCCACAGCCTGGGGACGGCTCAGGTTGTCCCCACTGTTTCCACAAGTAGCCCCGCCCGGGCGGCAGAGGGGGAGGTCAGCGGGGTGTGGATTTGTGGTCAACGGCCGTCCACAGCCTGGGGACAACGCGTGGGCCCACAGCCGGGCACCGGCACTGTCCACCGGCAACCCACAGGAAAACGCCCGTCGTCCACAGCTTCCCCACAGCCCTGTCCACTGTTCGGCAACACGACGCGCGGGGTCACCGTGACGAGTGAAAGGCGTCACACCACAGCGCGGGATTGGGCTGTGGGAAACCCGGGTAAAGCTGGGGATGGAGCTGTGGGCAAGTGGGGGTCGCCTGTGCATGGCCTGTGCACAACTCCTCGCCGTCCACAGAAGAGCCGGGTTTTCCACCGGTGCCGTCCACAGGACCGGTGGACAAAATCTCGCCGCTGACCTGCGCTGATCCGGTTATCCACGGTATCCACAGGCCCTACTACTACGACCACGTAGAGAGAGCGAGCGATTCGGTTCAAAGCCGGGGCTGTGCACAACCTCGCCCCGCGCCGCTCCGCCGCCGAGGCACCGACTTGACCCGGAGCAGCGACTCCTGTCAGTGGTGTGCGTCAGACTGGTCACCGGCAAACACAGCCGACGACGAAGACCACGGCAGTGACAGCGGGAGGCGGCTTACGGTGAAGATCCGGGTGGAGCGCGATGTACTCGCGGAGGCGGTGGCCTGGGCGGCCCGCAGCCTCCCGGCCCGTCCCCCGGTGCCTGTCCTCGCCGGCCTTCTGCTGAAGGCCGAGGACGGCACCCTCAGCCTCTCCGGCTTCGACTACGAGGTCTCCGCGCGCGTGTCGGTGGAGGCGGACGTGGAGGAGGGCGGCACGGTCCTGGTGTCCGGCCGCCTGCTCGCCGACATCTGCCGCTCGCTGCCGAACCGGCCGGTGGAGATCTCGGACGACGGGGTCCGCGCGACCGTGGTCTGCGGCTCCTCGCGGTTCACCCTGCACACCCTCCCGGTGGAGGAGTACCCGGCGCTGCCCCAGATGCCGACCGCCACCGGCAGCGTCCCGGGCGACGTCTTCGCCGCCGCCGTCAGCCAGGTCGCCATCGCCGCGGGCCGCGACGACACGCTGCCGGTGCTCACCGGTGTGCGGATCGAGATCGAGGGCGACACCGTGACCCTGGCGTCCACCGACCGCTACCGCTTCGCGGTCCGCGAGTTCCTGTGGAAGCCGGAGACGTCGGACGTGTCCGCCGTCGCCCTGGTGCCCGCCAAGACCCTGCTCGACACCGCCAAGTCGCTGACCAGCGGCGACACCGTCTCGCTGGCGCTGGCGGGCTCCGGCGCGGGCGAGGGCCTGATCGGTTTCGAGGGCGCCGGGCGGCGTACGACCACCCGGCTGCTGGAGGGCGACCTGCCGAAGTACCGCACGCTCTTCCCCACCGAGTTCAACTCGGTCGCGGTGATCGAGACGGCCCCGTTCGTGGAGGCCGTCAAGCGCGTGGCGCTGGTCGCCGAGCGCAACACCCCGGTCCGGCTCAGCTTCGAGCAGGGCGTGCTGACGCTGGAGGCGGGTTCCAGCGACGACGCACAGGCTGTGGAGCGCGTCGACGCGACGCTGGAGGGCGACGACATCTCCATCGCCTTCAACCCGAACTTCCTGCTGGACGGCCTCAGCGCCATCGACGCGCCGGTGGCCCAGCTGTCCTTCACCACGTCCACCAAGCCCGCGCTGCTGGGCGGCAGGCCGGCCGTGGACGCGGAGGTGGACGAGGCGTACAAGTACCTGATCATGCCGGTGCGGTTGAGCGGTTGAGCGCCCCGGGCCCGGTCGGCCCGGCCGCCCGCCGCCGCGAGCCGCAGCCGCCCGGTGGCCCGTCCACGCGACCCGGACCTGGCGACCCGGACCTGGCGGCCGGGGCGGGGCCCGGGGGCCGTCCGAGCCGGGCGTGGCCTCGCGCCGGTGCGCCAGGCGGCGGGCGTAGGCTCGTCAGCGCGGGTACGCGACCTGGGGAGAGCGCAACCACCGCAACGACTACGGCGTAAAGGATCACTGATGGAGCTCGGTCTCATCGGCCTCGGCAAGATGGGCGGCAACATGCGGGAACGCATCCGCCGCGCGGGTCACACCGTCGTCGGATACGACCGCAACCCCGACGTCGCCGATGTCCACAGCCTCCAGGAGCTTGTGGACAAGCTGAAGGGCCCCCGCGTGGTGTGGGTCATGGTCCCGGCCGGCGACCCGACCCAGTCCACCGTCGACGCCCTCGGCGAGCTGCTGTCCCCGGGTGACGTGGTGGTCGACGGCGGCAACTCCCGCTGGACCGACGACGAGAAGCACGCCGAGGAGCTGGCCGCCAAGGGCATCGGCTTCGTCGACTGCGGCGTCTCCGGCGGCGTCTGGGGCCTGGAGAACGGGTACGCGCTGATGTACGGCGGCCTGCCCGAGCACGTCGAGAAGGTCCAGCCGGTCTTCGACGCGCTGAAGCCCGCCGGGGACTCCGGCTCCGTCCACGCGGGCAAGGTCGGCGCCGGCCACTTCGCGAAGATGGTCCACAACGGCATCGAGTACGCGATGATGCAGGCCTTCGCCGAGGGCTGGGAGCTGCTGGAGGCGGTGGACTCGGTCACCGACGTCCGCGAGGTCTTCCGCTCCTGGCAGGAGGGCACGGTCATCCGCTCCTGGCTGCTGGACCTGGCCGTGCGCGCCCTGGACCAGGACGAGCACCTCGGCGCCCTGCGCGGGTACGCGGAGGACTCCGGCGAGGGCCGGTGGACGGTGGAGGCGGCCATCGACCACGCCGTGCCGCTGCCCGCCATCACCGCGTCGCTGTTCGCCCGGTTCGCCTCCCGCCAGGACGACTCCCCCTCGATGAAGATGGTCGCCGCCCTGCGCAACCAGTTCGGCGGGCACGCGGTCACCGCCGCCGGCACGCACAAGGGCGCCGACGCGCCGGGCGCGGACGTCGCCCCGCCCGCCGTCGGCTGACCGGGCGCGCGGCGGCCCGGCCATGCACGTCAGCCATCTGTCGCTCGCCGACTTCCGGTCGTACGCCCGCGCCGAGGTGCCGCTGGACCGGGGGGTCACCGCCTTCGTGGGCCCCAACGGCCAGGGCAAGACCAACCTGGTGGAGGCGGTCGGCTACCTCGCCACGCTGAGCAGCCACCGGGTGTCCTCCGACGCGCCGCTGGTGCGCGAGGGCGCCGACCGCGCCGTCATCCGGGCGGCCGTCCAGGAGGGCGAGCGGCGGCAGTTGGTGGAGCTGGAGCTGAACCCCGGCCGGGCCAACCGCGCGCGCGTCAACCGCTCGTCCTCGCCGGTCCGGCCGCGCGAGGTGCTGGGCATCGTGCGCGCGGTGACCTTCGCGCCGGAGGACCTGGCGCTGGTCAAGGGCGACCCGGGCGAGCGGCGCCGGCTCCTGGACGAGCTGGTCACCGCCCGCGCGCCGCGCCTGGCGGGCGTGCGCTCCGACTACGAGCGGGTGCTCAAGCAGCGCAACACCCTGCTGAAGTCCGCCGCGCTGGCCCGCCGGCACGGTGGCCGGGCCGGCGGCGGCGCCGACCTGTCCACGCTGGACGTGTGGGACCAGCACCTGGCGCGCGCGGGCGCGGAGCTGCTGGCCCACCGGCTCGCGCTGGTCGCCGCGCTCCAGCCGCTGGCCAGCAAGGCGTACGAGCAGCTGGCGCCGGGCGGCGGGCCGGTGCTGATGTCCTACCGGTCCTCGGCCGAGGCGGTGGGCGAGCGGATAGCCGGCGCCGCGTCCGCGCCGTCCGTACCGTTCACGCCGTTCGTGCCCTCCAGAGACGAGCTGTTCGAGGCGCTGGCGGAGGCGCTGGGCGCGGCGCGCCGGCAGGAGATCGAGCGCGGCGTGACGCTGGTCGGCCCGCACCGCGACGACCTGGTGCTGCGCCTGGGCGAGCTGCCCGCCAAGGGGTACGCGAGTCACGGCGAGTCGTGGTCGTACGCGCTGGCGCTGCGCCTGGGCGCCTACGAACTGCTGCGCGGGGAGGGCCCGGAGCCGGTGCTGGTGCTGGACGACGTGTTCGCGGAGCTGGACGCGCGGCGGCGGGAGCGGCTGGCGGAGCTGGTGGGACCGGGAGAGCAGGTGCTGGTGACGGCGGCGGTGGACGAGGACGTGCCGGGAGCGCTGGCGGGCGCGCGGTTCACGGTGTCGGACGGGGCGGTGGAGCGGGTATGACCGGGCCAGGTCCGTCGCCGTACGAGCCGTCGGACGGGCTCTTCCGGCCCGTACCGCCGACGCCGCCCGTGCCGCCCGCACCCGAACCCCCGGCGCCGCCTGCGACGGGGGCAGCGGGCGCGCCGCCCGCCGGGCCCGCCGCGCCTTCCGGTGTCGACCTGGCGCGGGTCGCGTTGCGCGCGGCCCGTGAGCAGGCGCGCGCCCGCGGCGCGGCGGCGCAGGAGCGGAAGCAGGCGCGCCGCGGCGGCCTGCGCTCGGGCGCCCGCGCCGACGGCCGGGACCCGCTGCCGCTGGGCGCGGCGATCAACCGGCTGATCACGGAGCGCGGGTGGGAGGCGCCGGCCGCGGTGGGCGGGGTGACGGGCCGCTGGCCGCAGCTGGTGGGCCCGGAGGTGGCCCAGCACTGCCGGCCGGAGGGGTACGACGAGGACGCGCGCGTGCTGACCGTGCGGTGCGACTCGACCGCGTGGGCCACGCAACTGCGGCTGCTGGCTCCCCAGTTGCTGGCCCGGCTCAACGCCGACCTGGGCCAGGGCACGGTCACGCTGATCAAGGTGCTGGGCCCGGGCGGCCCGCCGCGCAGCCACGGCCCGCTGCGCGCGCCCGGCAGCGGCCGGGAGCCCTGACCCCCCGGCCTCCGGGACCGGCGTCGACTCCGGTCCGGACGCCGGTCCGGAGGCCCGCCGAGCGCCCACCGGGCACCAACAGCCGGGCTCCGCACCCGGAAAACACCCGCACAAGCCGCAGAACCGGCCATACCTGGCATAAGTCGCGAATCGCGGCGCCGCCCCCGCTGCCGGGCGCCGCGACCCGGCCACCGCCGACCGGGGGACAGACGGGACGTGCGGGACGGGGTGAGACCCCGGTCACGGTAGCCGGAGGTTGACAGCCCGAAGCGCTGAGTGCCGGTGTGAGCCTCTTGGACCCCGTACCCGAATATGGGGAGTCGGCACGGGCCGGTTGAGGGGCGCAGATGCGGCGCCAAGAGCCGTCGTGCCCCCATCTTTGTCGGCGCTACCGGTAGACTGGAAGACACCGTCGCCGCTTGCGCACAGGGTGCTCCAGTGTGCGCGCGGGACACGTCGAACGACGCGGCCGGTCCCGACCCAGGGGTCGGCCCTGCTGTGCCAGAAAGGGCGCTTCGTGGCCGATTCCGGCAACCCCAACGAAATCGAGAACATCCCGTCGGCCGACAGCGGCGAGCAGGCGGACCCGGCCCTGGCCGAGGGTGGGTCGGAGTCCGCATCGTCGTCGTCGTACGACGCCAGCGCGATCACCGTCCTCGAAGGTCTGGACGCGGTCCGCAAGCGCCCCGGTATGTACATCGGCTCGACCGGCGAGCGCGGCCTGCACCACCTGGTCTACGAGGTCGTGGACAACGCGGTGGACGAGGCGCTGGCCGGCCACGCGGACACCATCGAGGTCACGATCCTGGCCGACGGCGGCGTGCGCGTCTTCGACAACGGCCGCGGCATCCCCGTCGACCTGCACCCGGTGGAGAAGAAGCCCGCCGTGGAGGTCGTGCTGACGGTGCTGCACGCGGGCGGCAAGTTCGGCGGCGGCGGGTACGCGGTGTCCGGCGGCCTGCACGGCGTGGGCGTCTCGGTGGTCAACGCGCTGTCCACCAGGGTGGCGGTGGAGGTCAAGCGGGACGGCTACCGCTGGACGCAGGACTACAAGATGGGCGTGCCGACGGCGCCGCTCGCGCGCAACGAGGCGATTTCCGACACCGGTACGACCGTGTCGTTCTGGGCGAACCCGGACATTTTCGAGACCACGGAGTACTCCTTCGAGACGCTGTCGCGGCGCTTCCAGGAGATGGCGTTCCTCAACAAGGGCCTGTCCATCTCGCTGCGCGACGAGCGCCCCGGCCACGTGGACGAGGACGGCAGCCCGCTCGCGGTCCGCTACCGCTACGACGGCGGCATCGTCGACTTCGTCACCTACCTGAACTCCACCAAGGGCGACGTGGTCCACCCCAGCGTCATCGGCTTCGAGGCCGAGGACCGGGAGCGGATGCTGTCGGTCGAGGTCGCGATGCAGTGGAACACCCAGTACAGCGAGGGTGTCTACAGCTTCGCCAACACCATCCACACCCACGAGGGCGGCACCCACGAGGAGGGCTTCCGCGCCGCGCTGACCACCATGGTCAACAAGTACGCGCGCGAGAAGAAGCTGCTGCGCGAGAAGGACGACAACCTCGCGGGCGAGGACATCCGCGAGGGCCTGACGGCGATCATCTCGATCAAGCTGGGCGAGCCGCAGTTCGAGGGCCAGACGAAGACCAAGCTGGGCAACACCGAGGCCAAGACCTTCGTCCAGAAGATCGTCCACGAGCACCTGGCCGACTGGCTGGACCGCAACCCCACCGAGGCCGCGGACATCATCCGCAAGAGCATCCAGGCCGCCACGGCCCGGGTGGCGGCCCGCAAGGCCCGCGACCTCACCCGTCGCAAGGGCCTGCTGGAGACGGCGTCGCTGCCCGGCAAGCTGTCGGACTGCCAGTCCAACGACCCGGTGAAGTGCGAGATCTTCATCGTCGAGGGCGACTCCGCGGGCGGCTCGGCCAAGTCCGGCCGCGACCCGCAGTACCAGGCGATCCTCCCGATCCGCGGCAAGATCCTCAACGTGGAGAAGGCCAGGGTCGACAAGATCCTGCACAACAACGAGATCCAGGCGCTGATCTCGGCCTTCGGCACCGGCGTGCACGAGGACTTCGACATCGCCAAGCTGCGCTACCACAAGATCATCTTGATGGCCGACGCCGACGTCGACGGCCAGCACATCAACACCCTGCTGCTGACCTTCCTCTTCCGCTTCATGCGCGAGCTGGTCGAGAAGGGCCACGTCTACCTCTCCCGCCCCCCGCTGTACAAGATCAAGTGGGGTCGGGACGACTTCGAGTACGCCTACTCCGACCGCGAGCGGGACGCGCTCATCGCGGCCGGCCGCGAGCAGGGCAAGCGCATCCGGGACGACTCCGTCCAGCGCTTCAAGGGCCTCGGCGAGATGAACGCCGAGGAGCTGCGGGTGACCACCATGGACGTCGACCACCGCGTCCTGGGCCAGGTCACCCTGGACGACGCGGCGCAGGCCGAGGCGCTGTTCTCGGTCCTGATGGGCGAGGACGTCGAGGCCCGGCGCTCCTTCATCCAGCGCAACGCCAAGGACGTCCGCTTCCTCGACATCTAGGGCGCCGGCCCCGCGCCCGGGGCCCGCCGCGTCCGCTCGCCGCACCACGACCGAAGGACTGTTCACCAGCGATGGCCGACGACATCACCCCGACCCCGCCCGGCGAGGACTCCGCAGCCGAGGGCGCCGTGCTCCGCATCGAGCCGGTCGGCCTCGAAACCGAGATGCAGCGCTCGTACCTCGACTACGCGATGAGCGTGATCGTCTCGCGCGCGCTGCCGGACGTACGGGACGGCCTGAAGCCGGTGCACCGGCGCGTGCTGTACGCGATGTACGACGGCGGGTACCGCCCGGAGAAGGGCTTCTACAAGTGCGCCCGCGTCGTCGGCGACGTCATGGGCACGTACCACCCGCACGGCGACACCTCGATCTACGACGCGCTCGTCCGCCTGGCCCAGCCGTGGTCCATGCGCATGCCGCTGGTCGACTCCAACGGCAACTTCGGCTCGCCCGGCAACGACCCGGCCGCGGCCATGCGCTACACCGAGTGCAAGATGGCCCCGCTGGCCATGGAGATGCTGCGGGACATCGACGAGGACACCGTCGACTTCCAGGACAACTACGACGGCCGCAACCAGGAGCCGACCGTCCTGCCGTCCCGCTTCCCCAACCTGCTGGTCAACGGCTCGGCGGGGATCGCGGTCGGCATGGCCACCAACATCCCGCCGCACAACCTGCGCGAGGTCGCCGAGGGCGCCCAGTGGTGCCTGGCCAACCCGGACGCCACCCAGGAGGAGGTGCAGGACGCCCTGGTCGACCGGATCAAGGGCCCCGACTTCCCCACCGGCGCGCTCGTCGTCGGCCGCAAGGGCATCGAGGAGGCGTACCGCACCGGCCGCGGCTCGATCACCATGCGCGCGGTGGTGGAGGTCGAGGAGATCCAGGGCCGCCAGTGCCTGGTGGTCACCGAGCTGCCGTACCAGGTCAACCCGGACAACCTCGCACAGAAGATCGCCGACCTGGTGAAGGAGGGCAGGATCGGCGGCATCGCCGACGTGCGCGACGAGACCTCCTCGCGCACCGGCCAGCGCCTGGTCATCGTGCTGAAGCGGGACGCGGTCGCCAAGGTCGTCCTGAACAACCTCTACAAGCACACCGACCTCCAGACCAACTTCGGCGCCAACATGCTGGCGCTGGTCGACGGCGTGCCGCGCACCCTGTCCCTCGACGCGTTCATCCGCAACTGGATCGCGCACCAGGTCGAGGTCGTCGTCCGCCGTACGCGCTTCAGGCTGCGCAAGGCGGAGGAGCGGGCGCACATCCTGCGCGGCCTGCTCAAGGCGCTGGACGCGATCGACGAGGTCATTGCGCTGATCCGGCGCAGCGACACGGTCGAGGTCGCGCGCGAGGGCCTGATGGGCCTGCTGCGCATCGACGAGACCCAGGCGAACGCGATCCTGGAAATGCAGCTGCGGCGGCTGGCCGCGCTGGAGCGGCAGAAGATCATCCAGGAGCACGACGAGCTCCAGGCGAAGATCGGCGAGTACCAGGTGATCCTGGGCTCGCCGGAGCGGCAGCGGCAGATCATCAGCGAGGAGCTGACCGCCATCGTCGAGAAGTTCGGCGACGACCGGCGCACCAAGCTCATCCCCTTCGACGGCGACATGTCCATCGAGGACCTGATCGCCGAGGAGGACATCGTCGTCACGATCACCCGCGGCGGCTACGTCAAGCGCACCAAGACCGAGGACTACCGCTCGCAGAAGCGCGGCGGCAAGGGCGTGCGCGGCACGAAGCTCAAGCAGGACGACATCGTGGACCACTTCTTCGTGTCCACCACGCACCACTGGCTGCTGTTCTTCACCAACAAGGGCCGGGTCTACCGGGCCAAGGCGTACGAGCTGCCGGACGCCGGCCGCGAGGCGCGCGGCCAGCACGTGGCCAACCTGCTCGCCTTCCAGCCCGACGAGCGTATCGCCCAGATCCTCGCCATCCGCGACTACGAGGCCGCGCCGTACCTGGTCCTGGCCACCAAGTCGGGCCTGGTGAAGAAGACGCCGCTGAAGGACTACGACTCCCCGCGCTCCGGCGGCGTGATCGCCATCAACCTCCGCGAGACCGAGGAGGGCGCGGAGGACGAGCTGATCGGCGCCGAGCTGGCCTCGGCCGAGGACGACCTGCTGCTGATCAGCCGCAAGGCCCAGTCCATCCGCTTCACCGCCACGGACGAGGCGCTGCGGCCCATGGGACGCGCCACCTCCGGCGTGAAGGGGATGAGTTTCCGGCCAGGAGACGAGCTTTTGTCAATGAACGTCGTCCGGCCGGGTACGTTCGTGTTCACCGCCACCGACGGCGGGTACGCGAAGCGCACGCGAGTCGACGAGTACCGCATCCAGGGCCGCGGCGGCCTGGGCATCAAGGCCGCCAAGATCGTGGAGGACCGGGGCTCGCTCGTGGGTGCGCTGGTGGTCGAGGGGAACGACGAGATCCTCGCCATCACGCTGAGCGGAGGGGTGATCCGGACGCGGGTCAACGAGGTCAGGGAGACCGGCCGTGACACCATGGGCGTCCAGCTGATCAACCTGGGCAAGCGCGACGCCGTCGTGGGCATCGCCCGCAACGCCGAGGCGGGCCGCGAGGCCGAGGAGGTCGACATCGCGGGAGAGGCGTCGGACGCCGCGGAGCCCGCGGCCGCCGAGCCCGGCACCGCCACCGAGCCCGCGCCCGGCACCGAACCCGGCGCGACGGCCGGGACCGAACCCGGCGCCGGAGCCGGGACCGCCGAGGGCATCGCGCCCCCGGCCGACGAGACCGAGGAGTAGACCGTGACAGCAGCCACGGGCGCCGCCGTGGCGAGCGCCGGCGCGCAGGGCGCGGCGCCCGGGCCAGGGGCGGACTCCGCCCGGCACCGGCCCGCCGCCCCGCGCCCGGCCGGCCTCCGGGGGGAGCGGTGACCGGGGGCCCCCAGTACGAGCCGTACCGTACGAGCCCGCTGCCGGGCGAGCGCCCCGCGCCCCCCGCCCAGCCCTACCACCCGCCGCAGGCCTACGCGCCGCCGGCCGACCGCGGCCGCGACTCCAGATTCCCCGGCCAGCAGCCCGCCGCCCGCCGCCCCACCCCGCCCCCCGCCGCCCCGCCCCGCCCGACCGCCCCGGCGCCGCCGCGCACCCGCAAGGCCCGGCTGCGGGTGGCCCGGGTCGACCCCTGGTCGGTGATGAAGGTCAGCTTCCTGCTGGCCATCGCCCTGGGGATCTGCACGATCATCGCGGTGGCGGTGCTGTGGATGGTCATGAACGCGATGGGCGTCTTCAGCAGCGTCGGCGGGACGATCACCGAGGCCACCCAGTCCGAGAAGGACGGCGGCTTCGACCTGGAGTCCTTCCTGTCCCTGCCGCGCGTCCTGGGCTTCACGTCGGTCATTGCGCTGATCAACGTGGTCCTGGCAACGGCCCTGGCCACGCTGGGCGCCTTCATCTACAACCTGTCGGCGGGCTTCGCCGGCGGCGTCGAGCTGACGCTCGCGGAGGACGACTAAACAACGGATTTGGGACGTGGCTCGGGGGTGCGCTAGTCTTTCGATGCGGCTCGGGGCTATAGCTCAGACGGTTAGAGCGCTTCCCTGATAAGGAAGAGGCCACAGGTTCAAGTCCTGTTAGCCCCACAGTTGAAGATCGAGCGAGAGGGCGTCTCCCCAGGTGGGAGGCGCCCTCTCGGCGTGTGCGGCCCGGGGTGGGGGTCGGTCTGCGTTGGTCTGGCGTGGTGGGCCGGGGCCGGGGCGGGCAAGATCTTCTCCCAGTTTTCTCCCAGGCGGGGGCGGGTCGGCGCGGCCCCTGGGGAGCTCTGGGCGCCTCCGGGACCCGCGCCCACCCGTGGGGGCCGAGGTGCCGCGTCAGGCCCCTGTGTCGCCGTTCCCGGGCCCTTGGGGCGGAAGGAGGAGGTCGCGCTCCGGGTGCCGCTCCCCCGTGACGCTGCCGCTGACGCCGAGATCGGCTCGGACCTCGTCGTAGAAGGCGTTGATCGCCCCGAACACGGCTCGGTGGCGCTCGCGCCACTCGTCCAACGTGCCGGTGGTCTCGCCCTTGGCCTGCCAGTCGACTTCCATGATCCGGACGTTCAGCTCGTGAGCCGCTTCCACGGCATCGTCCCCGCCGAGGAGGAGGACACGCTCGAAGGCCCGCCCCCGTACGCGCGCCGTCTCGGCTAACTCGGCGACGAGCTCCTGGTCAGACCGCCCGCTGTCGCGGATGCCTTCCCGCTGCTCGTAGAGGTGCACCGCGGCGTAGACGCCCGATCGCACCTGGTCTATGTAGTTCGCGTACGCGTCGAGCTTCCTGTCGTCCCAGCGCGTCAGCAACTGGTACCGGGTGCGGTTCCGCTCCATGAGGTGGTTGGTCACGTGCGTCGTCACCGCGCCGAGCAGCACCGCGGCGACCGTCACGAGCTGTTCGCCCGTACCCAACCTGTCCCCCTGAGGCCGTCACTCCTGAAGATGACTGGTTGATTTTATGAGTTCAGGACGGCCACGGGGACGTCGTGGGCATCGGTAGCTCCCGGTCTCTGCGGTAGTGCTTGGAAGACTCCGGCCCGGCAGCGGGCGAAGAAGCAACCTCTGGCCGGTGATCCGTCGTCGTTGGGGTATGACGTCTGGAGCCCCGCATCCACTGTCCGCTGCCGCGCCCGAGTGGCCTTACTGCGGCCAGAACAGCACCCCAGAGGATCCGGTCGGCTGCCGTGGTGTCCCTGTCACAGGGCACGCGGCCTGCCTCGCACATCTGGACGAGGCTGGGCTGAGTGCCTACCTCGACGCCCTCCAACCTGGCGCTCATGTCGACCACCGCGGCACTTCCTTCACTCCTGGACTCCTTGACCGACTGCTTGACGCGCTGCATGACCCAGCCACCGGACACGCCCGCTTCGGTGACGCTCGGTTCGAGGAGGCAGTGTTTTCTGGAGACGCTGGATTTGAGGAGACAACCTTTTCCGGTGATGCCCAGTTCAAGCGAGCAATCTTCTACGGGGACGCCTGGTTTGAGAAAGCTATTTTTTCCGGCGAGACATGTTTCGAGGAAGCGAATTTCTCCGACCTCGCGCTGTTCAGTCTTGCGACCTTCGCCGGGGCTACCGTATTCGACTCGGTGACCTTCTCCGGCGCTACCGATTTCAAGGCGGCGGCTTTTTCCGGTGACGCCCAGTTCAAGCGAGCAGTCTTCGCCAATACCATCTCATTTCACAGGGTATTATTCTCCGAAAAATCCTGGTTCGAGGGGGCGACTTTTTCCAGGGGCGTCTGGTTCGAGGAAGCAGCCTTCGCCGGGGCCACCGTGTTCGACTCGGCGACCTTCTCCGAGGACGCCTGGTTCGAGAGGGCAACATTTTCCAGCGATGCTCGTTTCGAGGAAGTATCCTTCTCTAAGGGCGCCCAGTTCGAATCGGTGACCTTTTCGGGTGACGCCTGGTTCGAGATGGCAACCTTCTCCGACTTAGCATGGTTCGACCAGGTGACCTTTTCGGGCGTTGCCCAGTTCAGGGAGGCAACCTTCTACAAAGTCACCCGGTTCAACGAGGTACGCTTCCTGGGGGATGCCGAGTTCAGCAAAGCCATTTTTTCTGGTCTCGGTAATATCTGGTTCAATCGGGCAATCTTTTCTCGTGATGCCGATTTCCTCTTGGCGCAGTTTGAGGCGGCGGGGGACCTAGGCCCGTTCGTGTGCGGTGGTATTGTCCATTTGCAGGAAGCGCTTTTTGTGGGGCCGGTGACGGTCGAGATTGCCGCACGTGGGGTGTTGCTGGAGCGGGTACGGTGGCAGTCGACTGCAGCACTCCGGCTGCGCTACGCGTGGGTGGACCTGACCGAGGCGGTGCTGGAGGCCCCCGTGACTCTGGCCGTAGAACCCGCCGCCTTCAGCGAGGGCGTCATGGGGCTGGCGGCGAAGGTTGTCCTAGCAGGCCGCAGCAATGGCGTGCGAATCAATACCATCAGTGGGGTAGACGCGGCCCACCTATCCCTGACCGATGTGGATCTGTCCGACTGCACCTTTGCCGGCGCGGTACATATTGACCAGCTCCGACTGGAGGGCCGTATCACCTTCGACCGCCCGCCTGCAGGATGGCACCTCCACGGGCTTGTACCCTTGCGCTGGTCACGTCGCCGTACCCTGGCAGAGGAACACCATTGGCGGGCCGCCGCCGCAGGCCGCCCCAGAGCCGACGAGCAGGCCACTGAGCGTCAGTGGTGGCCGGGAAAATACCACCCGGACCCGGAGCGTACTCCGAGCCCGGCGATGGTCGCCGCGCTGTACCGACAACTGCGTAAGGCTCTGGAGGACGGCAAGAATGAACCCGGCGCAGCAGATTTTTACTATGGCGAATGCGAGATGCGCCGCCACGACCGTGGCCCCGACAGCAGCACCACGCGATCCGAGCGGCTGTTGCTCACCGCGTACTGGGCGATCTCTGGCTACGGATTGCGCGCCTCCCGCGCGCTGGCATGGCTTGGCGTCACCATGACCGCCACCGTGCTCGCGCTCATGATGTGGGGCATCCCGGCTGATACTCCTAAGCAGACCACCACTGGCCACCAGGTCCAAGTCGGCCAGAACCTCACTTTGACCACCGATACACCGGACCCGGCCAACCCCACCGGGACCGCGTCGCAGCGGCTGACCGCCGAACGGTCCGAAAAAGCCCTCAGAGTAGTCATCAACAGCACGGTGTTCCGATCCTCTGGCCAGGACCTCACCACGGCCGGCACCTACACGGAGATGGCCTCCCGTGTCACCGAACCCGTCCTCTTGGGTCTCGGTGTCTTGGCCATCCGCGCCCGTGTCAAACGCTGATGGTCGCCCGCGCACTGCAAGGAGCGGCAAGCGAGGCCGTCGGACTGGCGCATGAGACGTTGCCGTGCGGACCCAGGTAGCCGCAGAGGACGCTGAAACAGGGGGAAGCCGGGTAGCAGCTCGATTCCGGTGTGACTCGGTGACAGCCGTGACACCCTCTACTGTTCCAGCTCCCGTCCGATGGGCTATCCGGGGTCGCACGGCCACCGGCGCACCCACTGGAGACGGAGTGTTCTGGGGGCCCGCCGGGGCAGCCTCGAAACCCGGCGTTAAAGTGCCGAGTGTCGTTAACTGCAGGGGAAGGCGTATCCAATGAGGGCCCACCTCCGAGAGGCCGTGGTCACCCTCGGCCGCCGGTACGTCCGTGATGCCCCCGTGACGTTCGGTAAGGCGGCGCTGGCCGCGCGGTACCTCAACCCCCATCTCCGCGATCACCCGCGGCGGCGTGTCACGGAAACCCGATTCGGTGCCCGGTTCGCCGTCGACACTCAGGACCTCATCCAGCGTTACGTGTACCTCTTCGGGGTGTGGGAGCCGAACCTCACCGCCTTCCTACGCAGCCGGCTCGCGCCTGGCGACACCTTCGTCGACGTCGGGGCCAACGTCGGGTACTTCAGCGTGCTCGCATCGCACATCGTCGGAGACACCGGCCGCGTCGTGGCGGTCGAAGCCTCACCCGTGTTTCACCGACAGCTGTTGCAGCAGGTCAGCCTCAACGACTGCCGCAACGTCCGGGCCGTCAACGCTGCCGTCTCGGACGATCAGGAGACGTTGCGGTTCGTCCTCGCGGACTCGCACAACACGGGGGCGACCAGCTTCCTGCCCTACGACGGGCCGGCGGAGTCCACCTTTGAGATCAAGGCGTACCCGCTGCCGAACCTGCTCGATCCTGGGGAGATCGCTAACGCCCGGGTGATCAAGATCGATGTAGAGGGCGCCGAGGGCAGGGTCATCCGGGGGATGGCGCCCATGTTTGACCAGCTCCGACCGGACGTCGAGATCGCGATCGAGATAGCTCCTGAGCGGATGGCACAAGCAGGCGACTCCGCCGAGGAGTTGTCGGCGACCCTGCACGAGCACGGATTCCACGCTTACCAGATCCCCAACGACTACGGGCCGGAGTCCTATCCGCCAGCTCTGCGTCAGCCTCTGACTGAGCCCATTCGGTGGCGGCAGCCGATCGTGTCCCAGGGAGATTTCGTCTTCTCACGGCTCGATGCCGAGCGCCTGTCGGGCACGTCGGACTGAAGCAATGCCGAGGCCGTTGACGAAATTGTCAAGAGCCGCAAACAGAAGACGTTGTTCTGAGCAGCGCTCACCGGCACCTCCGACGAGACCACCCTTGGCATCGAACCTTGGCGACTCTGGCCAGCGGGGCGAGCGGCAGACTCAGCGTTGGGGACGAGCAGGTAGCGCCACGCCCGCGGTCCAGGCAGCGACGGCGACCTTGAAGAGCTCGATGGCGACGCCGTGGTTGCCGAAGCAGAGGAACGCTAGCCCGGTAAAGAAGGCCGTCGTACCGCTCCCAAAGAGGACGGCGCGGCTGTGGGCTCGTACTAGGAGCGGCATCTGCTGGCAGGTCTCGCGGCGGCGCTGACGGCGCATCTGTCGTACCCGGCGGCGCTGACGGGCCAACTCCTGCTCGGCATCGGTGATCAGGCCGTCGAAGGTGGCGTTGATCCAGTGGGAATTGCCGTTTTGGTCGTCGGGGAGGGGGATGCTTGTCATAGGGCTGTTCCCGGGTTATTGCAGTTTCCGCCGCTCGTGGTTGCGGTGGCTGGTCGAGCGAGCAGTGTCGGCACCTGTGCGCCGGTACAGATATCAGTGGGCCGGGCCCCCGCGCGTTAGCATCAGGACCCCGGCCCACGGGCGGCCTATCGGTCGACTAACCCATTCGCTCCATTCTTGCTGGTAATTGTTGTGGGAATCAGGGTCAGGGCGGCAAGCGGCATTCCTGCCGCTCCCACTGGATGGTCCTGGTGACGGGTCAGCGTTCGTCGGACAGGGACGAGACGGATCAAAATCTCGTCCAATAGCCCTCGTAAGCTGGACATGAAGATCGCGACCATCGACGCGATCCAAAGTTTGGCGCTAGGTGCCACAGTTGCGCTCCTTTGAACCTATTGAAACGGTGGCCTCGCAGCCCACCCTCGGTGTGCACGGGGTTCGCTGGGCGGAAGGCGGTCCGTGCACCCGGGGGAACGGCTACTCAGGCAGCGGGGAGATTCCCAGACGGGCGAGCACGGAAGGGTGCGCCAGCTTCCTGCGCGCTCGGAACACTGCCTGACGCACAGTCCCTGCGGTGATGTTGCCGTCCAAGGCTTCGGCGACCTGCCACGGCTTGAGGCCGTCGAGCCCCACGAGAGCGAAAGCCGTCAGCTCCTGTTCGGTCAGTTCCGGGGACAGGAGCTCGAATAAGCGCTGCATCTCCGCTCGCTGCGTGGCGTCTGTGTGGACGACCGGCTCGACAAACGGCGCGGCGTCCCCCAGCAAGAAGGTGTCCTCGCCGACAAGGATCTCCTTCTCTCGCTGAACCGCCAGGGCCTTCAAAAACGACTTCGCCTCGTTCCTAAGGACCGTCCTCGCGTACGACTCGATATTGTCGACCGGGCCAGACTTCAGCCGGGTATGCAGACTATGCATGCCCCGGCTGAACACCTCGTCCTCGTGCTCGACTCCTGCTTTCGCCCTGGTGTACCTGCGGAAGCTTTTTTCGTTGACCATGAGGTAAGCCCACTGCTCGTGTGAACTGGGGGGCAGGGTGTCTTCCGAGCCGAGGACTCCGAGTACGCGCTGGCGCTGTCGAGGAAACCGGCTTCCCCGAACGGTTTTCTTCACTACGGTTGTTCCTTCACGATCGAGGGTCGCGTCGGACAGCCCGCCGCGGTTTGCCTCCTCGCATCCCGGTGCCCGACACCCCGTACAGGTTTCCACCTTCCATTTCGTCAGTGTGACGTGCGTCACGTGCGTCTACGGGCGGAGCTGTCGGGCGTCGGGGTGAAGGATAGTCTTCGGTGAAATCGGTGAGACTGTTCATCTGTATCCGTGAGGCAGCCGTGAATCACTCTCAATTGCGGATCGCAACTGTGTGGCGACAGGTCGGCCGGTACCTCACGGGTCGAGTCGGCCATGAACTCGCGGGACCTAATGTCCTGAGTCGAAAGTGCGCTGGCGGTTGTAGAGTGGGGTAATGCCGGGTCCGGAGCCGTTGCTGTTGAAGTTGTCCGATCACGAGCGCAGGGTGCTGCGGGGCTGGTTGCGCAAGCAGACGGCGTCTCAGGCGCTGGTGCTGCGGTCGAGGATCGTACTGGCGTGCGCGGAGGGCCGACCGAACGCGCAGGTCGCGCAGGACCTGGGTGTCTCGCGGGAAACCGTGCGCAAGTGGCGGGCCCGGTTCTCCGCGGACCGGCTGGAGGGTCTGGTGGACCGGCCGCGTTCGGGGGCGCCGCGGAAGATCACGGACGAGCAGATCGAGGCCCTGGTGGCCAGGACGCTGGACCAGGCGCCACCGACGGGTGATACGCACTGGTCGACGCGTTCGATGGCCCAGGCGGCGGGGATGTCGCAGTCGGCTGTGTCGCGGATCTGGCGGGCGTTCGGCCTCAAACCGCACATCGTTCAGACCTGGAAGCTGTCGACCGACCCGCAGTTCGTGACCAAGGTGCGTGACGTGGTGGGCATCTACCTCGCTCCGCCCGAGAACGCCCTGGTCCTGGCGGTGGATGAGAAGTCGCAGATACAGGCCCTGGACCGAACCCAGCCCGTCCTGCCGATGGCACCGGCGACGCCGGCGAAGATGACCCATGACTACGTCCGGCACGGCACCACCAGTCTGTTCGCCGCCCTGGACATCGCCTCCGGCTCGGTCATCGCCCAGCACTACCGCCGCCACCGTCACCAGGAGTTCCTCCGCTTCCTGAAGGTCGTCGACGCCGCCGTCCCCAAGAACCTCGAACTCCACCTGGTCCTGGACAACTACGCCACCCACAAGACCGAGCCGGTCAAGAAGTGGCTGCTGCGTCACCCTCGCTTCCACCTGCACTTCACCCCCACCTCAGCGTCCTGGCTCAACCTCGTCGAACGCTGGTTCGCGGAGCTGACCTGCCGAAAACTCCGCCGCTCGGCCCATCGCAGCGTCGTCGAACTCGAACGGGACATCCGCGGCTGGATCAACGAGTGGAACAAGAACCCCAAGCCGTTCGTCTGGACCAAACCCGCCGACGACATCCTCGACACCCTCGCCGCATACTGCACACGAATTAACGACTCAGGACACTAACGCCGTTCTGCTATCCGACGGCGTCGAGCCCTTCCGCGACGAGCCGTTCGGCGATCCGAGCGCACCGGGCGGCGTACGCCTCAAGGTGCAGAGCCGCGAAGTGCTCGGCGTCCCAGTCCTCTGGTCGGACTTCGCCGTCCGGCCAGAGGTACGCCCACCCGCGGTCGCCGGAGGACAGCGTCACCTGCCCGAGGTTGTACCGGGCGTCCTCGAAGGCGTCGAGGATGGCCCACTCGGCCTTGCTGAGGTCGGTGAGGAGCAAGCCGGGCGCGGAGGCGGTGGGCGCGGGGACGAGCCCGGGGTAGAGGCGGCCTTCGAGCGCTGCGGCCCGCCATCCGGGCGCGGAGGCGGGCGTTCGTGACGGTATTCGCCCGAGCAGCGCCTCCAGCACGGCGTCGAACTGGAGCGTGCCGTAGACGAAGAGCACGTCGGGACCGGCGGCGAGACGGTTGCGGCGGCCGGAGGCTAGGGGGGAAGAGGCTTCCCGGGGGGTCAACTCAGGCATGTGGGGGTCCGTATCATCGGCGGGTCGAGGGCAGGACCATGGCGTCGTAGACGGGCGACTCCGGCGCGTGCTTGATCTGCCCCATGATGGCGTACCCCCACCGCAAGTAGGCGTCGTGGGCGGGCTGATTGTCGACAATGCACGTCAGAGTCGTGACGCTTTCCGTCCGGCCGGCGATGACCGTGTCGTGGAGCCGGCGCCCGAGCCCCTGGTTCGCGTGCTCGGGGAGCACCATCAGCTCGCGCAGCCAGAAGACCTGGTCGGCCTCGGCCATCTCCCGCAGCTTCTCGGGCCTCCGGTCGCCGAGGGAGGTCCACCACGGCTTGTCGGCCGGCAGCGTCGCGCCGTGCACGTAGCCGACGATCCTGCCCTTCCGCCTGGCGGTCACCGTCTCGAACCCGTAGGTGTCGAAGGCGGCCTCCAGACGGCCGCGGAACGAGGCGACGGAGAAGAACGGGTCACCGGCGTACGGAGGCATGGCGTACACCCGGGCGTAGACCTCGATCAGTTCGTCCGCGATGTTCGCGGCCGATCGCCCGTCGTGTCGCTGGAACTCCGTGTCCACTGTGCGCCCTCTCTCCTGAGCTGGTCACGCGACGTGCGCGCGGATCTGTTCGAGTAGGTCTCCTACCCCGCTGCTGCGCTGATGTGGGATCAGGTTGTCGTGAACGGTTTTCAACTGGCCGATGGTCCTGGTGGAAGACATGCCGCCCTCGATGAGGCGCAGGGCGTCGGTGGTGGCGGCGATGCTCTGGTCGACGTCCCCGTTGCTCAGGGCTGCGATGGACAGCCGTCCCAGGCACATCCCGCGGTTGCGTGAATGGGCGACATCCTGGAGGGCTTCGGATTTCGCGAGGAGCTTCTGCGCGTGGGCGGTCTGGCCCAGGTCGAGTCGGCACATCCCTTCGAGGCACAGCAGCTCTGCCAGGTTGAGGAAGCCCGTCCAGTCCGGGTCCCGCTCGTTGCCGCCGAGCTCCCACTGCGACCAGGCGCGCCGAATGGCCGTCTCGCAGTTGAAGGCGTCGCCGATCCGTGCGTAGCCCTGCGCCTCGCGGATCGCCAAAAGCGCGGTGACGCGGGCGGGGGACTGCCACTCGTCGGCGTGCACCTGGGCCAGGCGGGCGAAGCGTACGGCTTCCCGGCCCTTGTTCAGGTCGACCGCCTGCCTGGCCATGTTGCTGAGGGTCCGGCTCGCGAGAACGTCGTCGCCGGTGAGCACGGCGGCGTTCAGTGCCTCCGAGAAGTACTGGCGGGCCTGTTCTTGCAAGCCGGCGTCGTAGCAGAACCAGCCCAAGGAGGTGGTGAACTTCCCCGCGACGGCGTGGAGCTGGCGGCTCAGGGCGTCGTCGTAGACGCCGCGGTCGATCATGTGATGCACCCAGTACAGGTGCGCCCGCGTCGGCCGCCACAGGCGGTTCCCGCCGAACTGCTGGTCCATCGCGTCCACATCGTCGGCGGCCTCGCGCAGCAGGTCGACCTCCGCCTGGCCGATGCGCCAGTCGGCGGAGCCGGCCGCCACCGTGGTGGTCTGCGCCAGCCACGGGGGCGGCGCCTGGTCGTCTACCGGGGAGGACACGTCCCTGCCGAGGAAGGGCGCCGCGTCAGGGCTCTGGGTGACCAGGGGCACCGGCATGAGGGCAGGCGGCGGGCCGGATGCGCCGACGGTACGCGGGCTGAAGCCCAACTCCTCGATGGGGCGCTGCCAGTACGCGGAAAGCACCCGCCGGGCGTCGGGGTGGGGCCAGGGCGGCCTTTCCCCCTCCCATTTCGCGTACTGGCGGACGCTGAAGGTGGGGCGCTTGCCGATCCGGCGCTCTGCGAAGAGGCGCGCGGCAAGCTCTGTGAGCTCCTGGACCACCTGCTCCTGCGTGCGGTGAAGGCTTTCACGTAACCGCTTCATCTCGGCCATGGATACCCCTCGCCATCTGTTCTCAGCTCACCGTAACGGTCCCTTCGCCGTCGCGTGCGGCGTCTCCGGCGGAAACCAGCAGGTGAGAGCGAAAGGGCAGGCAAAGGGCAGGTGGCGGGCGGTGAGAGTTCGGGGCAAAGGGCCTGGTCACCGCTGTTCTCCTTCGCTGCACTAGGTGACGCGGCACACACCGTGTGTGCCGATGGCGTGGACACCTGGAGGGTTCATGGAGACCCGTACCGAGATCGGCGAGAGCGAGCGTCTGTCCGCCTGGCTCGCCACAGCGACCACCGAGCCCGCCGCCGCCGTCGACCTGTGGCGCCGGAACCCGAACCGCCCGCGCTGCCTCCTCAGCGGCATCGCCTTCGACGCCGTACTGGCCGACCGGCGGCTCGTGGAGCTGGCCTACGACATCCTGCGCCGCTACGGGCAGCCCCTCGGCCCCGCCGTCCTCGGCGCACACCGCGGCTTCGCCGCCGTGCTGGTTCCGTACGGCACCGAGCCCCGCTGGAACGACCTGATGGCGACCGTCCGCTGGGCCGAGCGGCTGTCGCGCCCCACATGCCTCGGACGCGGCCAGGCTGTCCAGGTGCCTCCGCTGTCCCTGGGCCGAGCCGACACCGTCGTCCGGTGGCTGGAGGCGCCGGACGACGACCTGCCGATGGGAAGCGGCCCCTTGCTGACCAGCCCGGCCCCGCTGGCACGTTGCCTCGCCGAGGCCCGCTCCCTCCTTCCGCTCACCACGGAGCGGACCACCTCGGGAAGGACCGTGCGCGGAGCCGCCCTTCCCACGCTCGTCGGCCGCTCCGCCGTGAAGCGGGGTGGCTCGGCGAAGCCGACGGTGCACGACTCGCAGGGGCGCCTCGGGGCCGCGCCCGGCTCCCACGTGGTTGGGCGGTGCGCGCGGTGACCGGCGGCATGCCGTGGTGGAGGCTTGAGCTTCACACCGAGGGCCACGACGGCGAGGAGGTCAAGGAGGACTTTCCGGCCGAGGACGCCGCGGAGCTCCGTCCGGCGGAGGACGAGGACGGAGGGCGCGAGCACACTCTGCTGGCGTCGTGCCTGCCGACTCGGACCGCCTACGACGTGGAGGCTCGGGCCGCGGGCGAGCAGTGGGACGCGGTACGCGTGCCCCTCGACGTCGGCGAGCGCGCGCTCTCCCTTCTTGGGAAGGCCAGCGGCGCGGTCCTGCTGGACGGGGCGAGCCGGTCGCTGTACTGGCTGATCAGCCCGGGGACGGCCAAGGCGTGGAACACCAACGACCTGCCTGGCGTCGCGATTCGCGGTCGCGGCTTCTGGGTCGCGGTGCCGCCCTGGCGTTGGGGGGCGGACAGGCTCTTGGGCTGGCGGGTCCGGCCGGTCCGAGGTCGTGTCCTGACCGCTCAGCAGGAGTTGCATTCCGCCCTGCTGAGCGGCGTACGGGACCTGGCCGCTGTTTCGGCGGTGGCCCGGTGACCGGCGCCATGCCACCCGCGAGCCCGGTTGCCCACGGCCACGGGTTCCCTGCGGCACTCTCCGGCCGAGAGCCGAAAGGCTACGAGGCGTTCCCGACGGCGACGGTGGGGGCGCTCCAGTACGGACGGGGCGGCGCTGCCGTACAGCCGGAGCGTCCGGCCGGCCGCCGGCCGCTCGCCGATCCCGTGGGCGACAGCGGGCAAGACGTGCCGGCGCCGTCCGACTGGCTGCCGGTCCACGACAACGGCCCCATGACTCCGCAGACGCCGATCAGGACGCGGCGCGACCTGGCCGCACACCTGGTGGCCCGGGCGCGGTGGAGCGAGGCCGTACGGTACCCGCGCCCGGGGCAAGCACCGCCGCTGGACTGGCCGCACGACGTCGGTCTGCTGATCGATCTCGACGCCCGGCACACCGCGTTCCTGCGCGAGGTCGTCAGCAGGTACGGGTGGCCCGGCCGGGGCCTGGTCGGCACGGCCGGCACCGCGGCCGCGGCCGAGCTGGCCCTGCGCGCCACCGACGTCGCGTTCATCCAGCTCGTCCGAAACCTGGTCCGCCAGGCAGCGGAGCACGGCGACGCGTTACCGACGCAGTACGCCCACCTTGCCGACCGGTACGAGCTGGCCATCGGCGAACCTCAGGTCTACGGAACCCAGTTCTACGTTCAGGGCGGGGTGGCGGTGCTCTACCCCGTGCGGGATCCGTCGCGGTTGTCCGAGCTTCGGGCGCGCGTCGGCCTGCCTCCCTCGTCGGTTACCGCCGGTCTGCCGCGCGGTCGCCCGTTCGTATCCCCCGCTCCATCGCACCGGAGAGGACCGTCCGCCGTGTGCCCCCACCAGCCACCGTGTCCGCCTCCCGAGACACCGGGCCGGGAGGCCGCCCGCGTCCTGACCTCGTGCTCCGAGCAGGGCTGGTCGCTGCTGTGCGGCGGAGCGGTGCGCTTCGCCGACGGCGGGTTGCTGCTGCCGGACGGCCGGGTGGTCGTCCCGCCCCGGCTGACCTGCTGAGTCCGATCACGCACCCCGGCCGGGGCACGGCCGCGGCGGCACCCGTTCCCCCAGTCCCCCGACCGGTGAAGGCAGCGTCAGACGCTTCCGACCGGCTCCCGGCCCGCAAGCCGCTCACCACCCCTGCTACCACGACAGACGGTCCCATGTCACCGACACTCCTGCCGCCCTGGTTCGCGGCTCCGACGGTCTCGCGGCGGTCCACACCCACGGCTCCAGCGTTGACCCGCACACCCACGGCCTCCGCGTGCCGCCCTGGACGGCGTCATGCCCCGGTCACTGGCGGACGGCCCGCGGGCACGCCGCGGTACCTCGCGGAAGCCTCCTTCGACCAGGTCATCGGCTGGGCCTGCGCCGTGTGCACAACCGCGCTGGTCCCCGGGGCCGGCCACCGGCTGACCGAACTCCGTGCGCACGGCGGGCCGCGGGCACGACGGGCCCCGCTGTGGGCCTGCACGGACTGCTTCTCGCGTTCGCGCCCGGCCCGCAGCCCTGACCCACGCCTGCGGCTCGCCAACTAGGACGAATCGCGCTTCCACTCCCGTCCCGGCCTGGGGTCTCGGGGACTGGCCGCCACGGCCGGGACGGGGCACTGCTCGACCTCTGCGTGCCCGGCAGGCACCGGCGCCGGGTGGTCACCGCACCCGCACCAGGGCGTACCGCACCGCTCCGCAAGAGCGCTGTTGCGTGGCGACCCGTGCGGGCCTCCTCCCCGACCACGCCACCGCTCATGCTCCCGTGCCGCCCGGCACGGGCCTGGGAACGGGTTTCGGCCCGCTCCTTTCCACTCTCCTCCACAACGGAAGGACCGTGTTGATCCACTCCGGCTCCTGCGTCGCTGCCGGCGCTGCCGCTGTCCTGGCCACGGCCGCTCTGGCCGCCGCCGCGGCGGTCCCGGGCGGCGCCTCAGCCTCGCCATCCACCCCGCGGGTCTCTTCCGCGGTCTGCCAGCCGCACCCCGGCCGCTTCTGCCTGCCGCCGCGCGACGGACTCGGCCTCGGCCAGCAGCTCGTCGGCCTCGCCGAGCGGGGAAAGAGCGACCGCGGTTCGGCGGTCCCGTGGACCCCGACGGAGTGCGCCGAGCACACCGGCCACCGCTGCTACACCGCCCGGCACGTCCAACGCGCGTACGGGCTGGACCGCCTCCACCAGCGCGGCATCACCGGCGAGGGCGAGGAGATCGCGTTCGTCATGCCGCTGGGCAACCGCGATCTCCAGCGCGACCTGGACGCCTTCAGCGACGCCAACGGGTTGCCCCGGACGACGGTCGAGGTGCATCGGCTCGGCGACGTGCCGGACGCCGACCCCACCGACGTGGACCAGGCCGTCAACCTCTCGGAGCTGGCGTTGGACGTCGAGTCCGCGCACGCGGCCGCGCCCGGCGCGCGCATCACCGTGGTGAGTACCCCCGTCAACATCCTTCAGGGCCCGGCGGGGTGGCAGGAGGCCGCCGAAGCGGTCGACTGGCTGACCGGGCATCGCACCCCCACCGTGATCAGCTTTTCCTACGGCATCTACGAGCGCAATCTCCACCGCCCCGGCCAGCCCAACGACCCGGGCCTCCTGCGCGGATGGCGGCGGTCCCTGGAAAGGGCGGCGCTCGCGGGCACCACCGTGGTTGCCGCCGCGGGAGACACCGGCCCGACCGGGCCCGACCTCACCGGCAGGCTGCACCCGGCCCGCACCGTGCCGTGGCCCGCGGCAGACCCGCTGGTCACCGGCGTGACCGGCACGACGCTGCACCTGGACGACGCGGGCAACCGCGTACACGACGACGAGCTGTGGACGGCGCAGGGCTCGCCGTACGCGGGCGGCGCCGGCTACTCGCGGATCTTCCCCGGCTCCCGCAGCGCCGACGTCGCCATGGCCGCCAGCCCCGCCAACCGCATGTGGTTCTACTCCAGCGTCAGCACCCTGCCCGGCCAGACTCCCGGATGGCAGCGCGCGGCGGGCACGAGCCTGGGCGCGCCGTGGTTCGCCGGGACGGTGGCGCTGGCCGCGCAGCGGAATGGCGCCCACCTCGGCCCGCTCACCCGGACGCTCGCCCGCATCCACCCCGGCGAGGACGGGACCCAGGACCTCGTCGACGGCTGCAACACCGCGAACGGCGTGGTCGGTTTCTGCGCCCACCCGGGACCGGATGCCGCCAGCGGGATCGGCACCGTCCGGGACGCTGACGCGTTCACCGCGGCGCTCGCCCGTCTGAGCCGCTGATCGCCCCGCGGGCCCGGCCCCTGGCCCCCGAGGCCGCCGGGCCCGCTTCGATTCCCAGGAGTGATGCAGGTGATCAGTACGGTCCCGCCCTCAGCAGGTCTCCCTGGCGGGGGATGGGTCTCGAAACAGTGTGAGACAGCGGTGACCCGCAGGATCGTCGAGGGGCACGCACTGTGTGCCGCCCGAGACCGGTGCATGTGCCGCTGCCATCGCAAGCAGGCGGTCAGTCTGGGCGCGCTGCTGGGCGGCCCCGAGGCCCCGACAGACGACCTCCCGTCCGAGAACCAGCCGGGTGTCGAGGCGCCTGCCCCCGCCGCAGCGGGCGAGGCCGAACGGCCGGCCGACAAGGTACGCCGACCACCGGTCAGCGGCCGCGAGGCGCGCCGGGAGATGCGCGCCGCCGGGCTTAGTCCGATTGAGCCGTACCCAGGCCGGACTTCGGCCGGGTGGTCGTCCGTATGTCAGGAGTGCGGCGCTACGCGGCGATTCAAGCTGGCCGAGATCCGTTCCGGGCGGCGGTGCAAGCACGGCCCGGTCGCGCCGCGCCCGTGAAGGCCGGGAGCGGACCCGCCGACCCGGTCACAGCGCGCCGGCGCGTTCGTTCCCCGGCCCGGGTCGCCGACGTGGCGACAGCAGTCCGCCATGGCCGGCGGCCCGGGCCACCCCACAGCCGACCGGCCGCAGGCTTGGAGAGGTGACGGTGCCGGGCGGCCGGAACAGTTCCCCGTTGTCGATGTCGGCTGCGCCGAGAGCGCAGAGGTCGACCGATGCGGCAGGCCAACCGCAGACTTCCGGCTACGGCCGTGCGTTTCCGTCCTCCGAGACCGGCAGCGGCCGGGTGGCGGCGCAGTCCGGGCAGCTGTAGACGTTCCAGGTGGTTCCCGAGACGGTCTCGCCCTCGTGCACGAGGACCGGCGTGTCGGTGGTCTGCTTGCAGTGGACGCACATGCGGCGGGTCGGCCGTTCCGGCTCCGACGCCTTGTCAGGGGTCATCCGGTCGTTTCCAGTTCCTTGGCAGGGGAGCGTGTGGTGAAGACGGCCTCCGCCCGGTGGCCGGGAAGGACCAGGAGCGCGGCCTCGACCACTCGGCCGGTGGCGTCCATGGACACGCGCTCGACGGCGAGCACGGGAGTGCTGGTCCCGATACGCAGCCGCTTGGCCTCCGCCGGCACCGCGAGGCGAGCGGTGAGCCGTTCGGTGGTGGCCGTCGTCTCGACGCCGGATGCCGCGAGCAGGTCGCGGATGTCGTCGCCGAGCGGTGACACGCTGACGGGCGGCGGGTCGAGTACGGCCACGCTGCACGGCACGTAGACGCGCGCCAGGCTGTGCGGAGACTCGCCCTGGCGGCTGAGGTAGACGTATTCGGTCAGTCGGCTGCCCCTGGTCACTCTGAGCAGGGCCGACAGCCTGTCCTCGGCCGTTATCTCGCTGCTGGTGACGGTGACGCTCAACGCCGTGTCGAACGCGCTCCCGCTGTACGCCGCCGCGGACCGGCCGTTGGTGTAGACGATGCGCTCCAGCGGGCGCCGGACGATGTTTCCGTGGCCGTGGCGCTTCTCGATCAGGCCCTCGTTCTGGAGGAGTTCCAGGGCTTCGCGGACGGTGGGCACGCTCACCGCGTACCGCTTGGCGAGCCGCGGCTCTGAAGGCAGCCGGTCGTCGGCCTTCAGCATGCCGGACCTGATTTCCTGCCGGATGTCGTCCGCGATCTCCTCGTAGCGGTTGCCTGCCATCAAACGTCCTCCTTACGGTCGGGCCCTTCGGCGGTGGCGGGTTGGTGGCGTAGTGGCGGATGAGGCGGGCCTGGCTGATCGTCCTCTACGGGTGGGCGCCTGGCCCCCGGACGAAGTCGCCTTCCGCAGGGGGCTTCTTGCTGACACAGGTCCAGGCGGTTCGGCCGCATCTCCTGCTGTCGGCGAAACCGAGCCAGTCGCCCTCTTGAAGCACGGTCAGCAGTTCCTTCCAGGAAGTCGGGGAGACCGATTCCGGTATCGCCGTCTGGACGCGCACGTGGTCGCTGTGATCCGTCACGTTGGGGGTGAACCCGGCGGCCGTGAGGCGTTCGGCCAGATCGTCGGCACGCGCCGTGTGACTGGGGCGAGGGCACGAGGGGTTCTCCGACACCACGAGACCACCAACTCCTAAGGAGTTCCTGTTTTCAGCTCCTCAGTAGGAGTTGAGATAGTTAACTAGACTAGAGATGGTGGACTACGTTGTCCACATGCGTGAGCAGCCGCCTTACCTCCGCGTCGCTGACCTGCTCCGACAGCGCATCGAAGAGCGGGTCTGGTCTGCCGGAGACCGGTTGCCCCCTCGCGCGCAGCTCGCGCAGGAGTGGGGGGTCGGCGAGAACGTCGTCCGGCGAGCGCAGGAGCTCCTGATCTCGCACGGCGTCCTTGAGGGACGCAAGGGATCAGGGACGTACGTGGCCGAGCCGCGCGAGCGCGTGCGCATGGTCCGCTCGCGGGAGCGCGAGCTGAGCGGCGGCTCGCCGTTCCGCGCGGACATGTCGGCCCTCGGCAAGCGGGGCACCTGGGAAAGCCGCTCCGACGCCACGGTCCCGGCTCCCGCGGGGATCGCCGCCCGGCTGGGCATCGCGGAGGGCGATCCGTGTGTGCGTACCTGGTACGAGTTCCTGGTCGACGACAAGCCCGTCCAGTTGTCGACGAGCTGGGAGCCGTACGACCTCACGGCCGGCACGCTCGTCATGCTGCCCGAGGGCGGACCGTACGCCGGGAAGGGCGTGGTCGGGCGCATGGCGGAGATCGGCGTCACGGTCACGCACGCCATCGAGCGCCCGGAGCCCGGGGAGGCCACGGCCCAGGAGGCCACCTTCCTCGGGGTACAGCGGGGTGCGCTCGTCACGCGCATTGAGCGGACGTACTACAGCGACAAGGGGCGGGCGGTCGAGACGGCGGACATCGTCGTGCCCGCCGCCCTCTGCGAGCTCGTCTATGAGGTGCGGATCACCCCTTGACCGCCCCCTACGCGGGCGGTCACCTTTGCTCGTTGGCTGTCTGTATGTGTCACGACATTAATCCAATTTGACTGATGCGGTTCCGGAGGCCCGAGGTGGTGCTAGCATCGAAAAATGACACTGGAATCCGAGCTCACTCTTCACCGGCAGAAGATTACGACCGACTCCTATCCAATGTCGATCAGCGAAATTGCCAATCTCTACAGAGATGGCGAAATGGATATCCATCCAGAGTTTCAGCGAATTTTCCGTTGGTCCAATAAGCAGCGAACGCAACTCATCGAGAGCATCCTGCTCGGTATCCCATTGCCTAGTATCTTTGTGGCTCAAAGCGAGGCTGGTATTTGGGATGTGGTAGATGGCGTTCAACGGCTCTCTACAATCTTTCAGTTCATGGGGATCCTCCGAGACGAGCAAGGGAACTTGGTCCCGCCATTGGTGTGCGATGCCGCCCCATTCTTGTCAAGTTTGGAGGGAATGACCTATGACTCAGCTGAAGGGGCTAAAGGAGCATTGACGCGTCCACAGCAACTCGACTTCAAGCGATCACGGATTGACATCAAAATTATCAAGCGAGAGAGTGATAAGCGGGCGAAGTATGACCTATTCCAGCGGTTGAATTCCTTGGGCAGCGCCGCTACGCCGCAAGAGTTGCGCAGTTGCTTGCTCGTGAGTCTTAGTCGCGCCCACTTTGATTGGCTTCGAGACATCGCAAACTCGGAAAATTTCCAAAACGTTCTTAACCTGCCTGGCAGGCTAATCAACGAACAGTATCATCTTGAACTAGCACTTAGGTTCGTCACTCTTCGGGCGCTTCCAGAACAAAGGATCTCTGCGGTCGGCAATATCGGCGACTTCCTTTCCGCAGAAATCTTGCCTTTCAGCGAGAAAGATTCTTCGGAGTTGCGAAGCGAGCAGGATGTCTTCGAGTCGTGTTTTGCCCTGTTGAATGATGCGCTTGGTAGTGATGCCATGCGCAAGTGGAACCCCTCCCGTAGCCGCACCGAAGGGGCTTTCTCTTCAACAGCATTTGAGGTCCTAGCTCTGGGGCTGGGGCATTATATGCCGCGAAAAACTTTCACAGTTAATCAGGTACGGGAGGCGCGTGAAAGACTGTGGAGCGATCCTCAATTCTCCCCTGGTTTTGCCACAGGTCGGAGCGCTGATCAACGGATGAAGGAGACAATCCCTTACGGGCGTCGGCTCTTTTCTGTCTAGGTGGGGGCGGTCGTAATTTGGACCCGTCAAGGTTCATCGAAGCGATTGATCGACAGTTGGCCCGAAGAAAGGTGGAACTCTCGACCTTGCTTCTTATGGTAAAAGATGAGAATCCTGACCCAAGCAGGCTGAATTGTTTAGCGCGGTCTGCTGTGGTGCTCACTTATGCCCACTGGGAGGGTTTCGTGAAGCAGGGAAGCAGCGAGTATGTTAAGCATGTCAACGACGCAAAAATAAAAGTCTCTGAACTAAAACTCCCTTTCCAAGCGGCCCATGTCTCATCTGCCTTTAAACGCGCCAAAGAAAGTGAGAAGGCCCAGTACCTTGGCAGCCTTTTGGAAGAAATTGACCGAAGGCGCGGGGAAGTCTTCTCGATATCTCCGGAGAAATGCGTAGATACGGAGAGCAATCTCTCGTCTAGGGTATTTTTTGAGATAGTAAAAGGGATTGGCCTTGATGTACTTCCTTTGTATGAGATGCGTAGAGCGTTTATTGATCAGCGGCTAGTTCTTGCCCGCAACGGGGTAGCTCATGGGCAACTCTTGAGCTTCGATGCCCTCGATGTTGAAGATCGAATTAAGGGCACCCTTAAACTAATTGACGCCTACGCCGATCAACTCAAGGATGCGGCAGTAAAAAGATACTTCATGAAATAGTGGGGAATCGTCAATTCCAGAAACCAGTCGGTGAACCACAGCCTTGACGTGGTCCGAGCCTTGGGCAGGCTCCGTCACGCGTTCGAGGGCGCCGGGCTATGCCCCACGGTGTGGGACCTGTGCCGGGAGCTTGGCGACACACTGTTTACTAAACTGGCGGAAGATCTTCCGGGCGAATGTAGTCGCCGAAGCCATGCACTCGCCAGTAGCCGTCAGACGGCCGCCACTGCATGGTGATGACGTGCGCGCTGACGAGCACGTATCCATCTGAGATTACCGACTGGTTCGAGTTGGGGAGCGTGACGACTTTCGCGTAACGAACAGTCGTTTCTCCTGTGGATGGAGGATCGGCACGGGTTGCCAGACCTCGCTCACCGATCATTTCCCTCACCTGTGAGAAATCCCCCCACTGGCTCCAAGATTCGGGGGTGCATATAAGGCGTAGCGCCTTAACGTCAGGACCGGCCTCGTTCATCACAGCATTGTAAAATGCGAAGGCGACCGCCATCGGGTTGCGCGGGTCGTTCAGATCGTCAGCGTCAGCGGCTGCGATGTCGTCTTCGGCGGGCACAAGGCCCTGACCGCTTGGCTGATCTTCCACCGGTAGTTCGCTCATGACACCATTTTGCCTCATCGCGCTCCGGATGGCCACGCAACTAGTCCGGATTCATGCAATGTTCTACGGCCTCCCGGCTCTCCCGCTCGTGGCCTCCTGACGGGAACCTGCTTTTCATGCGATCCCCGTGATTTCCGGTAGTGCAGCGGCGGCCAGGCAATACGCTGCGCATACATGACCGCCCTGCCGCATGACCGAACCATGGAATTCAACCTGCCGGTCACGACCTTCTGCAACATGCTCTACTGCGACGCCCGATTGGGGGTCGCCACCTCCGCCGGGTACCGCCACCCGAAGGCGGTCAGCGCCTGTGCCCTGGCTTCCACCACCGTCATGCGGGCCTCCCGCTCGGCCGGCTCGACGTGCGCGGCCTGGCCCGTCACCTGGCCTTCCCACTTGCGGTAGAGCAGCCCCACCTCATGCGAGAACCATCCGCGACTGGTGGCGTTCAGCGCGAGCAGCAGACCCGTGTCCTCCGAGGCCGGGAGCGCCATCCACCCGCCGAGGGAGAGCACCAGGTCCCGCCGGACGAACAACGTCGCCGGGTGGACTTGAGCGCGGAAGCCGTGGGCCGTCCAGTAGTCGAGTACGGCTCCGCGCTCGATCGGACCGTCGTCGGGGTCTCCGTCGAAGCCGACCGTGGAACCGTCGGGCATGAGGTCGAGCACGCGTGACGTCGTCCAGCCGATGCTGGGGTCAGCTTCTGCTATCGCCAGGTCGCGGGCGAGCACGCCCGGAGCCAGTTGGTCGTCCGCGTCCAGAACCTTGACGTACTTCCCGTCCGTCTGCGCGAGCGCCATGGTCCGGGCCACACACGCGCCGCCGGGCCGGCCCTGACGGAAGATCACCCGCTTGTCGTCGGGAACGTACGGAGCGACGCCGTCAGTTTCGCCGTCTTCCTGGATCACCCAGCGCCACTCCCAGCCGTCCGGCAGCTCCTGGACGCAGAGAGACTGGTACGCGTCCGGAAGCAGGTGAGCTGAGGGCGCGTGGACCGCGGTGATGACGGTGATCTGCTGGCGCATGGCGCTCACCACCTGTCCAGACGAGTGGTGAAGCGGAGTTCCGTGCGGTCGCCGGGCAGCGTCACGTCGGAGAGCTCCACGACGCGGTCGCGGGTGTCGTACGCCGTCTTCCGCAGCAGGATCACCGACGTCCCGGGTGGCAGCTCCAGCTCCTCGGCCTCTTCCGGGGTCGGGGGGCGGGCGGTGAAGCGTTCCTCCACGCGGTCCAGCTCGATGCCCACCGTGTAGAGCTGGTTCGGCGTTCCGCCCGGCCAGGGCTCCTTGGTCTCGTCCAGGAGGTCCGGGTTGCCCGCGACCATGTCGCGGACGAGGTAGGACGTGATCAGGTTGAACGGCGCGGTCTCGGCGGCGTAGCGCGTCCGGTACGTGCGCTCGACCAGAGCCGTGCCTGCCGGAACGTCGAAGGCCGCCGCGATGTCCTCGTTCGCCTCGACCTCGCGGTACGCGGCGTAGAAGACGAGGTCCTGCACCTCAAGGCCGGTGTCGCGCTCGGTGTTCCCGGTCTGGGCCCGCTCCTGCTCCGGGGCGCGGGCCCGGTCCTTCTCCCACTGGTGTCGGCCGTTGTCGCGCAGCACGCGCGTACGGGGGCGGCGGACGAAGTTGCCGCGGCCGTGCTGCTTCTCGATCAGCCCCTCGTCTCGCAGCGTGCGCAACGCCTCGCGGAGGGTCGGCATGCTCCGGCCGTACTTCTCCGCTAGCCGCTCCTCGGAGGGCAGGCGGTCCCCGGGCTTCAGCTCACCTGCGCGGATGGCGCGGCGGATGTCGTCCGCGATCCGCTCGTACACCTTGGCCACTGGATCTCACCGTCTCGCTGTTCGTTCCCGGCCGACCTGGCTGGCTGACCGGGTTCAGCTTACGACTCCTAAAGAGCTCTTGACGAGCGGGGTGGCAGACGCCATAGTCGTAGCAACTCTTAAGGAGGACCTGAGGTCAGGATCTCCTGAAGAGTTCGCGTGCCCGAGGGAAAGCCGGCGAGGTGAGTACGGCGGAGCACCGGCGCCTTGAGAACTGCACAGAGTGAGCTGAATGAACGAGTGCTTTTGATCTTCGGCACCGCCGTCCGCCACGCGCGGTCGGCGGTGCCGGAGGTGACGACCACTCGTCCTCGGATGAGGGGTCGGCTTCAAGCCGTCGCGGAGCGCACGTCCGCTGTCGGCCTTCTGCCTCTACTCGCGTGCTCCCGAAGGGGGAACCTATGAAGCTCGCGGTCGGTGACGTGGTCCGAGAGCGCAGCGACATGGCACTCGGCACCGTGGTCGGATTCGCCGGTCAGCCAGGTGGCAACCTGATCGTTTTGCAGATCGCCGGCGGTGCGATGCGGCTGGTCGAGCCGAGCGGCCTGGAGATCATCGCTCGGCACGCGGGGCCCATGACGCGGCCCCGTCGGTTCCTGGCCCGCGTCGTGTTCGTGCTCGCGGTTCTGGCGGCCTACAGCGCCGGTCAGGACGTCCGTCAGTCGGGTGCGGCCTGGTCGCTGACCTTGCTGGCGGGCTTCGGCGGGTTCATGGCGGTGCTGCTCGCCCACCACGCGGGCGGCCTCGCGGTGGCTTCCCTTCGGCGCTTCCGCGTCTGAGCACGTCCTCGGTCGGGGGTGGTGGCCGACGGATCAGGGAAGCCCGCTGCCCCTGACTCTCCCCTCCCATCCAGGACCTAGGAGAGATCATTGCGTACGCACGTTGGCGACCAGGAGTCCCTGGACGCCTCCGAGCCTGACGGAACCGCCTACGGAGTCGACGACTTCCACGAGCTGTTCCTGGGCCGTCCCGGCGAGACCGCCGAGCAGCGCGCCGTCCGCACCGAGGTGGCGAAGGACGTGCTGGCCGAGCTCCTGGCCGAGGGCCAGGCCGACGAGATCGCCTTTCTGAACGCCGTGTACGCGGCGCAGCTCGCGAGCCTGACGCCGCTTCTCGGCCAGGTCCGCGGGCTGCGGGCGGACCGGCCCCGGTGGGCCGCCTGATGCTGCGCGCCCTCCCTTTCTCTCCGGCGCATCCTCTGCGGGGCCTCGAATGGGTGGCCGTCGCGTCCGCCGCCCTGCCGGTCGCCTGGTGGGTCGTGCGCGGGCTGCGCAAGCGCCGCATCGGAGAGCGGCGCGGGACGCCCGCGGTCTGGGTCGCGGCCGTGGCCGCCGTCGGCTGCACCGCGTACAGCGCGGACACGTCGTGGCGGTTCGCCGCCGACTACCTGGACATGGGCAGCGCGGTCGAGCGCGCGGCGATGTTCGCCGCCGCGGAGCTCGCGCTGTTCGCCACCGCCCTCATGGCCAGGCAGAACCTGAACGGTCCGCACGGGGCGCCGGGAGTGCCCGGGGTCCTGGTGTGGGTCATCACCGGGGTGCAGATCATCCCGGCGTACGCCGAGTCGGGCCCGGTCGGCGGCACCGTCCGGGCCTTCGTCGGCCCGGTCATGGCCGCGATGCTCTGGCACTTGGCGATGGGGATCGAACTCCGGCACCACAAGCCGGACGCCGAATCCCTCGGTCTCGCCGCGGTGCTGGGGCGGGAGGCGCGTGAGCGGCTTCTCTCCCGTCTGGGGCTCGCCGAGCGCGACCGCGACGCGGCGCAGATCACCCGCGACCGTGCCACGGTCCGCGCGGTCGCGCTGGCCGCCCGCCTCGCTGAGATGTCCCCTGAGCAGCGCGGACGGCGGCGGGGGCGGCGGACGGCCCGGCAGTTGTCGGTGGCCGTCGCTCAGGCGTCCGTCGGCACGGACCACCAGCAGCGCCGCAGTCTCCTCGCCCAGCTCGCCGCGCGTCGGCACGCCGGGGCGCTGGCCACCATCGACCTGCCGTCTCCGTGGGACGAGCCGGCTGTCGATCCCGCCGCGGCGGCTCTCGCCGCTCAGGCGCGCGATCAGATGCGCAACGCCACCGAGGCGATCCGCCGGCGGGAGTACGGCCGATTGCTCTTCCCGGACGTTCTCTCAGACCGCGGGGTGAACGCGGTGGACGGTGAAGGCCGTTCGCCTGAACAGCCCGGTACGTCGGGTGACCGGCCGGACGGCGCCCCCGCCGACGGCGGCCGGCACGCACAGCGGCTGAGCACCGCCGCGGCGCAGGCGGCCATCGAGGACGGCTGGGTCAAGGGGCTCAGCATCCGGGAGACCGCGAAGCGCGCGACGCGAGCGCCGAGCTACGTGCACGGCGTGTTCGTGCAGCTCGAAGAGGAGCGGGGTCCGCGGCCGCCGCGCGGCCGGCTCGCCGCGGCGAACGGGCGAGGCGGCCCGGAGCCCGCATCCCCCGACGCGGTGGAGCCCTGAGGCCCGCCGCCTCCACCAGCTTCCTCTACGTCTCGAACCGGGGCCCGGCCGCTGCTTTGGCCGGTAGGGCCGGGCCCCGGCCATCCCTCCCGTTCCGGAAGGAAGGTCAGTGAAGCACGGCAACGACGATGATCACGAGCGCGAGGGGGAGCGAGAGCTCTTCGAGCGCCTTGAGAAGGAGATGGCCGGGGACAGAAAGCCTGCCTCGGAAACCCCGCCGTCCGAGGACGGCGACCCGGACCAGCCCGTCCTGGTCGACCGGCCCGGCGGCCCCACCGACCCCGGCCTGATGGACCGGGTACGTGGTGCGAAGCGGCGTCCGGTCGTCCCGGCGTGGGCCAGGTCGTGGGGTGAGCTCAAGGCCGCCGGCCGGGGCGTCGCCGCGTACGCCGGGCACATCGCCGCGTACCACGCGATCCGCACCCCCTGGTACGTCCTCCGGCTCTCCGTGCAGGCGCCGCTCGGCGCGGCGCGGTTCATCGGCGGCGCGCTGCGGTGGACCTCGGACGCCGGGGGCGAGCCGCTGCGCCAGGACGCGGCCAGCCGCAACGACATCGACCGGTACCTGAAGCTTTCCCGGCAGCGCGACCGCCGGGTGCGCTGGCGGACGGTGGTCACCGTCGCCGCCGCCATCGCCGGGATGACCACGGCGCTGGCCCTGTACGTCCTGGCCCCGGCCTGGCTGCTCGCGGTGAGCGGTTTCGCGGTGACGATGGCACTCGGCTGGCTGGGCCAGGCGGCCGACGATCCGATCGTCCACAGGTCTGTGGAAATCCCCAAGGCGACCAAGCTCACCAGCGACATCGTGCTGCGCGCCCTGGGCTCCCTCGGCATTCCGGCGATCAACCAGGCACAGGCCAAGGGCGGGGACGGCTTCGGCTTCACCGCCCCCATCACCCGGGACGGCCCCGGCTGGCTCGCCGAGGGGGACCTCCCGTTCGGCGTGACGGTCACGGACATCATCGAGCGCCGCGAACGGCTCGCCTCCGGCCTGCGCCGCCCGTTGGGCTGCGTCTGGCCCGAAGCGGTGCCCGACGAGCACACGGGACACCTCCGGCTGTGGGTCGGCGACCAGGACATGTCACAGGCCCGGCAGGAGCCGTGGCCGCTGGCGAAGAGCGGCGTCGCCGACCTCTTCAAGCCCGTCGCCTGGGGCACCGACCAGCGCGGACGGTGGGTCGGCGTGACGCTGATGTTCATCGCCGGCGTTATCGGCGCCATCCCGCGGATGGGCAAAACCTTCCTCTTGCGGCTGCTGCTCCTCATCGCCGCCCTCGACGTACGGGCGGAACTCCACACGTACGACCTGAAGGGCACGGGCGACCTCGACCCCGTCGGGGAACGCGTCGCCTACCGGCACCGCGTCGGAGAAGAAGACGAGGACATCGAGTACGCCATCGCCGATCTCCGGGAACTGCGCGGAGAGCTGCGGCGGCGCGCGAAGGTCCTCCGGTCCCTGCCCCGGGACGTCTGTCCGGAGTCGAAGGTGACCACCGAGCTGGCGTCCAAGCAGTCGCTCGGGCTGCACCCGATCGTGATCGGCGTGGACGAGTGCCAGGTGTGGTTCGAACACGCCAAGTACGGGGCGGAGTTCAAGGAGATCTGCACCGACCTGGTCAAGCGGGGCCCGGCCCTCGGCATCGTGCTGCTCCTGTCGACGCAGCGCCCGGACAAGGACAGCATCCCGACCCCGATCAGTGCCAACGCCTCCGCCCGCTGGTGCCTGAAGGTCATGGGCCAGATCGAGAACGACATGGTCCTCGGCACCGGCGCCCACAAGCGAGGCGTACGGGCGACCATGTTCGCCTGGGCCGACAAGGGCATCTGCTACTTCCTCGGCGAGGGAGCGGACGCCCGGATCGTCCGCGCGGCCTTCGTCGACGCGCTGGAAGCCGACCGCATCGCTCTCCGCGCCCGCGCCCTCCGCGAACGCGCCGGGACCCTCGCCGGACACGCGCTCGGCCAGGAGCCGGAGGCGGTGAGCGGCCCCGGGTACGACCTGCTGGCCGACCTCGCCGCCGTCCTGCCGACCGACAAGCCGAAGCTCTGGAACGAGGTGGCCGTCGGCTGCCTCGCCGAACTCCGGCCGGAGGTCTACGGCGACTGGACGCCGGAACAGCTCACCGTGGCCCTGAAGCCCTTCGGCATCCGGACCGGCCAGGTCTGGGGGATCACCGACGACGGCAAGGGGGCCAACCGGCGCGGCATCAAGCGCGCCGACATCCTCAACGTGATTGCGGAACGTGACGGCAAGGCCGACGCCGCATAGTCGGTCCCGCCGCTGGACCTAGCGGGCACAGCCGCTAGGTCTAGCACCTCCGCTAGCAGCCGACACTGCCTCTGAGCTGCGAACTAGTCCCTAGCGGGCGCGTCCCGCCCCACCACCGTTCCCGCCCTGAAAGGGGTCTGGCATGCCCTCCATGCTCTCCGCTATCCCCGGCCTGATATTCGTCACGCTCTGCTACGCCGCTCTGTGCGCCTTCAGCCCGTACGGCAGCTGCCGCAAGTGCCACGGCTGGGGCTCCAAGATCTACACCACCCGATTCACCGGGCAGCTCAGGCGCGGTCGGCTGTGCCGCCGCTGCGAGGGCACCGGGCGGCGCCTGCGTGTCGGCCGCGCCCTCTACAACGCCGTCTCCCGGCTCCACCGCGAAGGCAACCACTGATCCTCACCCAAGGGGAGCCGTCATGACCTTCACGATCTCCGCGCTTCTGCTCTTCGGCATCCTCCTGGCGATGCTCGTCCGGTCCAAGGCCGTCGGCGTCGGTACGGCCGTCATCACCACGCTCTTCGGCTTCTACCTCGCGCGCACCGGGGCCGCGGAATCGATCGACCAGATCATGGCCGATCTCGCCAACGCCATTCCCAAGGACTGAGCCCCGCCCGCACGTCGGCCCGACACGACACCGAGAGGAAGCCCCGCCCATGCCCATCCCCGTCTTGAACAGCCCTCCGCCCCGCATCTCGTTGATGGCGGCCGGTGAGATCCGCGAGGCCCTGGCCGCCATCGAGGAGGGCAAGCCCGCGACCGCCATCGCCGCTCTGCTGGCGATCGACCCCGTCTCCTGGCAGGCGATCGAACACCGCCTCGTCGCCATCGTCGGCAGCGACCTCCGCGACCTCCTGCTCAGGGCGGCCGCCGGGAGCGACCAGGTCGTGTTGTCGGCCGTCGGCTGACGGACCCCTGTGCGGCCCCGACTCCTTCCTTGGAGCCGAGGCCGTGCGGAGGGCCGGAGAGCCCCGGCCCAGATGCCGCTCCTGCTCATCTTCGACCCAACCGCCGCTTCGGAAGGACTTGCTACCCATGATCAACCCGAATGCCGACGCCGGATCCCCGACGCACGCCCCGGCCGAGGCATACGCCGATGCCCCCAAGATCGCCGCGGAGATCTCGTGGGTGGCTCGCGCTGCCGTCGCGCGCCCCTTCGGCCAGGAGCCGGACCGGGAGTTCTGGCTTCGCAAGGCCGCGCTGCTGGACCGCATCGCACTCGAAGAGGGAGCGACGTACGCCCCCGAGGTGGCCGCGGAGGCCGTTCAGGCGGCTGCTCAAGCGGCCTGGCAGTTCGTTCGGTACGACGCCGAGCACCACGGCTTGAGCCTCCGGGGCGCGGACCTGGTCACCGACGAGGACTACCGCGCCCACGTCCGCGACGCCTACCGCGAGTGGCGTCTCCAGCAGCGCCCCTGAACTGCCCGGGGCAGCGGTCGACGGATCAGGAAGCCCGCTGCCCCGGTTCCTCCCCATCCCATCCAAGGAATCAGGAGGTGCCCTTAGCATGCACCAAACCGACCTCCTCCGTTCGGCCGTTCGTGCGGTCGAACGAGGTTGGCGCGTTTTCCCGCTCGTCCCCGGCGGCAAGCGACCGGCCGTCTGCTCGTGGGAGCCGCGCGCCACGACGGATATCGACCGCCTCGCGCGCTGCTGGGCGTTCGGCGACTTCAACTACGGCGTTGCGGCCGGCCCCTCGCAGCTCGTGGTCATCGATCTGGACGTGCCCAAGCACGACCAGGACACCCCGCCCGCCGGGGCGCCCGCGGCCGTCACGGACGGCGCCGGTGCCCTGGCCCTGCTCGCCGAGCAGCACGGCCAGGGCTTCCCCTCCGGTACGTACACGGTCCGCACGCCCAGCGGCGGCACGCACCTCTACTTCTCGGCGCCGGGCGGCGTCGAGCTGCGCAACACGGCGGGCGCCCTCGGCTGGAAGATCGACACCCGAGCGGGCGGCGGCTACGTGGTCGGCGAGGGCAGCGTGATCGGCGGCAAGCCGTACTCCGTCGTCGTCGACTCCGTCCCTGCTCCGCTTCCGGGCTGGCTGGCCGAGCTCCTGAAGCCCACGCCGCTGCCCGCGCGCGGCCCGGTGACCGTGCCCCTGTCCGCCGGAACCAGGCGCGGTGCGTACCTGAGCGCGGCCCTCACCGCTGAGGCGGAGCGGGTCCGCCGTGCTCAGCGCGGAAACCGCAACAACGCGCTCTACCTGGCGGCGGTGGCCCTCGGCCAGCTCATCGCTGGGGGAGAGCTCGGCGCGGTCGACGTGACCGACTGGCTCACGGCCGCCGCTCTCGGCGTCGGCCTCGCCGAGCCGGAGGCCCGCAAGACCATCGCCTCCGGGCTGCGCGCCGGAGCCAGGCGGCCCCGCACCGTCGCCGGGCAGAGGGCCGCCGCATGAACGAGCGTCCCACGGTGGCCGAGCTGGTCCCCGTTCTTCGGGCAGTCCTCGCTCTGTTCGAACTGCACCCGGCCTTGCCGGCCCCCTATGTCGTGTGCAGCTCGTACAGGCCGGCGCGCGCCTATGTCACTGATCTCCGCGCACTGGAAGAGTGGCGCGCAGTCGTGGGAGTGGCCCCGGAAGAGGTCCGGTGGGACACGTCCATCGGCTCCAAGGCGGCGCTCTGCTTCTCGGTCGACGTCGACGGCGCCACGGTCGAGTTCACGGCTACCTTCCGCCTCGCGGCCGACGACGTGCGGAGGGCCGCGTGAGCGACACTCCGTACAACCGGCCCGGCCCGCACACCGCGCCGCCGCCGGAGCCGCATCCGCTCCAGCCTGCGCAGCAGCGCATCCGTACCGCGTGGACGGCCGACGAGCTGATGGCGACGGAGTTCCCGGAGCCGCGCTGGGCCGTGCCCGGGATCATCGCCGAGGGCGTGAACCTGCTCGCCGGTCCGCCGAAGGTCGGCAAGTCCTGGCTGTCGCTCGGCCTGGCCCTCGCGGTCGCGGCCGGCGGCCAGGCCATGGCCAGTGTGCCGGTGGACGGCGGACCGGTGCTCTACCTCGCCCTTGAGGACACCCCGCGCCGGCTCCAGACGCGCATGCGCAAGATCCTCGGCCGGAGCCAGGCCCCCGCCTCGCTGACGCTGGCCACCTCGTGCCCGCCGCTGCCGCAGGGCGGGAACGAGGCCATCGCCCAGTGGATCGAGCGGCATCCGGACGCGCGGATGGTCGTGATCGACGTCTTCGCGAAGATCCGCGGGACCTCGGCGTTCAGCGGATCGGCCTACGACGCGGACTACGCGGCCGTGGGCCACGTGAAGCGCATCGCCGACCACTACGGCATCGCGATCGTCCTCGTCCACCACGTCCGCAAGGCCGGATCGGACGACTTCCTCGCGGAGGTCTCCGGCACCAACGGCCTGGCCGGAGCGGCCGACGCCACGCTCGTCCTGAAGCGGGCCCGCGGCCAGGCGGACGGCGTCCTGCACGTCACCGGCCGTGACGTCGACGAGGCCGAATACGCGCTGCGCTTCGAGGCGGAGGCCGGCGCCTGGCAACTCCTCGACGGCCCGGCCGCGGACCACACGATCGGCGACACCCGGGCCACGGTCCTGCGGTACGTCCGCACGAACCCGGAAGCCAAGCCGAAGCAAATCGCCGAGGGGACCGGCCTGCCGCCGGACCTGGTACGGCAGACCTGCTCTCGCATGGCCAACGACGTGCAGCTCATCAGGAAGAACGGGGGCTACGTCGTCCCCGGGGAGCACGGGGGACAGGGATGACGAGTCACAGCAGTCACAGCGTCACCGCGGTCACGCTGCCGCACCTCTTCACCCCGGTCGAGATCGCCCAGGCCCTCGGCTGCTCGGAGTGGTGGGTGAAGGAGCAGGCCAAGCGGCGGCGGATCCCCTTCACACGGCCGGGCGGGGCGTACCGCTTCACGGCCGAGCACTTCGAGGAGATCGTCCGGCTCTTCGAGGAGCGCCCGAGCCGGCGGCCGGAGGGCCGTGGCGTCGCACCCGCCCGGCGGACCCGGAGCCGGCGCGAGGGGGACCCACCCCCCGCCCGGCTGGTGGCTCGGCCGCCCCGCCGGTCGCGTCAGGCACATCCGTTGGCCGCGTAGGAAGGGGGGAGCAGCACATGGGATACGCGGAGAAGCGCGGCAACTACTACCGCGGCCGGTACAAGATCGCGCCCGGCAAGTACGGCACCGTGTGCGACGCACAGGGCCGGACGATCAAGTTCGAGAAGAAGCGCGAGGCGGAGCAGGCGGCGGACGCGGAAGAGGCCAAGATCCGGGAGAAGGGCTGGAAGGACCCGGCGCTCGGCCTTGAGACCTTCGGCGAGTACGCGAGCCGCTGGTTCGCGGACCAGGACCTCGCGTCCACCACGATGCAGAACTACCGCCGCGCCATCGAGGAACACCTCCTTCCCGAGTTCGGTGAGCGGCCCCTCAAGTCCATCAGTCGCCGGGACATCACCGCGTGGGAGAAGAAGGAGAAGGAGTCCGGCTACGAGGCGTCCAGCATCAGGACCTGGCGGGCCCGGCTGCACCTCGTTCTCGCCGACGCGGTGGACGAGGGGCTGATCGACGCCAACCCCGCGGCTCGTCGTCGCGGCAGGGGGAAGAGGGCGGGGCGGGGAAGCCATCACCGGGGTCCGGAGAAGGTGATCACCTCCCCGCTGGGCATCCTGCTCGTGGCCGAGCGCCTGGCCGTGCTGTCGGGTCGGGACGACGAGTTCGTGGCCGGCGTCCTCAAGGGCTATACGGGGATGCGGTGGGGGGAGATCGTCGGCCTTGAGACCGAGTTCGTGCGGTCGCGGTCACGGACCGTTCGCGTGGAGTGGCAGCTCGTCGAGCTGGATTCCGGCGTACTGGAACGCTGCCCGCCCAAAGAGGACAGCTACCGGACCATCGACGTACCGGTCTGGTTGTCCGACCTGCTCGCCGGACACGTCAGCCGCACGAACCCCCGAAAGTGCCCCTGCCACGGCCTGACCTACGCCTTCAGCAGCTTCGGCACGGTGCGCCGCTGGGGCAGGGGCGGAGGTCCGACGGTGAAGGACGTCGCCAAGCTCGCGGGGGTCAGCGCGGGCACGGTGTCCAACGTCCTGAACCGGCCCGAGGCAGTAGGAGAGGACACCCGCCTGCGTGTCATGGAGGCGATGGCGGAGCTCGACTACACGAGGGGCCGGACTCCCGCGGAGACGGCGGCGCACTGGCGTCGGAAGAGTTTCGGGTCCCGTCTCTTTCATCCGGCAGCGACGGGCAAGTACGAGCAGGTGGGCACCCGGCCGGCCGCGCCGGTGCCCATCGGGCCCGGGCTGTGGCCGGGAACGCTGGTTCAGGGACGAGGGGCGGCCGCACGGGCCACCGCCTGCTGGGTGCCGATCGCACCGGGACTCACGCCCCACGGGCTCCGGCACTCGCATCGGACGATCATGGAGGAACTGGGGACGCCGAAGGTGCTCATGGACGAGCGCATGGGCCATGTCGACGGGTCGGTCTCCGCGCGGTACGCGCACGTGACCGACGACATGCGCCACCGGCTGATGAAGGGGCTTACCCGTTGCTGGGAGGCTTCGCTCGACGCGCGGCTGGCGATCAGCCCGCGGTCATCCGTCGCAGTGCTGGACGCCCTGCTCCAGGAGCGAGCGGCCGGCGGTTTCTCCCAGACTTCTCCCGGATGATCTGTGGAGCGGGGAGAAAACGACATCTGACCTGCGGAAATAGAAAAGAGAGAGAATGACGGCACATTCCTGATAAGGAAGAGGCCACAGGTTCAAGTCCTGTTAGCCCCACCAGCGCGAAAAGGCCCCTGACCAGTCCTGGTCGGGGGTCTTCGGCATGCGGGCCCGGGATGCGCCCCGGTCCGCCGCGCCGCACGCTGGAGTCATGGCCGTGCATCCGCCCGTGATCGTTCACCCGCCGTCCGCGACGGGCGGCCGCCGGGTCACGATCCACGGGCAGGCCGTGGGCCTGGCGTACGGGCCCGGGGACGTGGCCGAGTTCCTGCGCCGGGCCGGGGTGCCGGAGGACGTGGCGCTGGACGACCCGGAGTTGATCGAGTGGCGCGGCGGGGACCAGGACGTGTGGGAGCCCCCGGCCTGACCCATGGGGCCCCGGCCTGACCCACGGGGTCCCGCGGCCGGGCCCGGGGACCCGAAGAGCGGTGCGGGCGCGGCGTGGGCCTGTTCCAGGGAGCTACTGGCGGGTAATAATCGGCGCGGACTGTCCGCCCCCTCGCTTCGGAGGCCCCGTGCCCGCCACCGACCGCTCCGCCCGCCTGCTCGCCGGCGCGGGCGCCCTCCACTTCCTCGTGCCCGGGCCGTACGACGCCGTCGTGCCGCGCGCGCTGCCGGGTCGGGCCCGCGCCTGAACGTACGCGAGCGGTGTCGCCGAGTTGCTGATCGCGGCCGGAGTCGCGGTGCCCCGGCTGCGCGGAGCCGGGGCGCGGGCCGCCGCGGGGCTGTTCGTCGCCGTCTTCCCCGCCAACGTGCAGATGGCCTACGACTGGCGGCGCCGCCCGGCCGCGCTGCGGGCCGTCGCCTACGGGCGGCTGCCGCTCCAGGTGCCCCTGGTGCTGTGGGCCAGGAAGGTCGCCCGGGACGCCGCCCGGCCGTGAAGGCGGCAGAAGGGGCGAGGTCCCTGCGTAATACAGGACGAACAGGGGCATTCGGTCGCGGACGTCTGTGATTGGAGATGCCCATGATCATCAAGAGGATGCACGACGCCGGCGTGCGCAGTGAACACGCCTATCTCGCCGCCCTCATGTCCATCGGCCTGTCCGTCGCCACCTGGGGCGGCTCCCTCAAGGCCGAACCGGGCACCGGCCTGGCCAGGGCCGACCGGTGGGGCATCTTCGTCGGCGAGTGGGCGCCGACCTTCCTGGGCGTGGGGCTGGCGCTGTCCCAGTACGAGCAGGACGAGGGCGCGCTGCTCGTCGGCGCCTCCTGACCCGCACCGCCTGCCGCGGCGACCGGACTCCCGTGCCCGGGCGGGGAATCGGTGTCCGGTTCCTGCCGGGGGCTGTGGCCTTGAGGTCACCGATAGTTATCAACCGGTGTGTATGATCGAGCGCCAGAGGTCCCTACGTCAGGAATTTCAGAGACGAGGTAGCGCGGTGAAGAAGTTTCTCCTGGTCGCACTGGCCGCCATCGGCGGGCTCCTGGTGTACCGCCAGATCCAGGCGGACCGCGCCGAGCAGGATCTGTGGACGGAGGCGACCGACTCCGTGCCCGCTGGTTCGGGCGTGTGAGCCGATAGGTCCTCGCGTCGGGCCCCGACCGCTCAGGCGGTCGGGGCCCGACTGCGTATCGTGTCCCCGACCGCGCGGCCGGTGGGACGGCCGTGGCCGGGGCGCCCTTGAGTTCGCCGGTGGTTGTCCCTAGCTTGCAGCGTGCAGCGTGCACGTCGGCCCGCAGGGGCGAGGACCGGCGGACCGGGCGCCGGTACGATGAGGGGACGCGTGATGAACGACCGCAGCAGGGTCAGGGCCGCCCTCGCCGCCGGGGCCGCGCTGTGCGCTCTGGCCGCGACCGGACCGGTGGCCCTCGCGGCCCCCGCCGAGCCCGGGGCGCCGGTGGCGTCGTCCTCGCCCTCGGCCTCCTCGGCCGACCCGTCCGCGGACTCCACCACGACCGGTGCCGCGGCGTACCGTACGGCGGGTGACACGCGCGTGAGCGGCGGCGGCAGCGCGTCGGGCGGCCCCGTGCTCGACTCCGGCACCGACCACCTCGACCGGATCGGACCGGGAGAGACCCGCTACTACCGCTTCACGCTCGACGGCGACGCGTCCACCGCGTACTTCTCGGCGGTCCTGCTGCCTCCGCCGGACGCCGAGGTGGTCGCCGCCGGGGACGGGATCGAGCTGACCATGGAGGGCCCGGCCGGCGGGCGGTGCGGCTCTGTGACCACCAGGTACAAGGCGGACGCCGCCTATCCGCTCGCCGCCGCCGTCCCGCGCCGCGCCGGGATGCCGACCTGCGGCGCGGCGGGGACCTACGTCGTCGCCGTGGAGCGCCTTCGCGAGGACGAGTCCGCCCCGGACCGCTGGCCCGTGGAACTGCGCTGGGCCGATGGCGCGGCGGCCGTGTCTCCCACGCCGGGCGGCTCGCCGTCGAAGGGCGCCGGAGCGTCCTGCCGGGGCGCCCTGAACTTCGCCGAGGCGCGTCAGGCGCTGGCCGGTTCGGGGACCTGCGAGGACCGGATCCGGCCCGGCGAGACCCGCTTCTACGCGGTGCCGCTCGCCCGCGGCCGGCGCCTGTCCGCCACCGCCGAACTCGCCCTCTCCTCCGGCCAGTCGGTCGACGGCCTCGACCACCCGCTGGGGTTGTCGGTCTACAACCCCGCGCGCGGCCTGGTCGGCGCCAAGTTCGCCGCGTACGAGCGGACCGCCGCCGCGTACGAGACCCACACCGTGCCGGAGCAGGACGGCGCGGGCGTCGGCAACATGATCTCCGACGGCTCGTACTACCTGGCGGTCACGCTGCCGTACGCCGCCGCCCGGTCCCTGCGGGGCGCCGACGTTCCCCTCACCCTCCGGGTGACCGTCGCCGAGGGGGAGAAGCAGTCCCCGACGGGCGGGGCGAAAAGCCCCGGCCGTACCGGCGGGCACGCGAGCCCTCCGGCCGCGGCGGGCGAGGGCGACGGCGGTGGCGACGACGGACTGCGGGCCGTCGCGTACGCCGGGTTCGGCACGGGGACGTTCCTGCTGCTCGGGCTCGGCCTCTGGACCCTGGCCGCACGCCGGCGCGCGCCGGCCCTGGCGGGCGGCCGGCGGCGGCGGACCGGATCGCCGCCGCCGTCGGCCTGGTAGCCCGGCGGCGTCAGCCGCCCGCCAGCAGCGCCCACACCCCGACCGCGTAGCACAGCACCGCCAGGACCAGCACCGGGACCACCACCCTGGCGGGCGGTCCCGGCCGGCGCGGAGCGGCGTGCGCGCCCTGCGGCTGGGGCGCGGTGTAGCGGCGGGTGCGCGGGTAGCCGGTGGGCGAGGCGGGCGTCGGCGTCGGCGGGGTGGCCGGCGCGGGCGGCAGCGGCTGCCCGTGGTCCGGCAGCGCCGGGCCGCCCGGTGCGGCGCTGGTGGACGGGGTCGGCGTGTGCCCCGGCTGTCCGGGGTCGGGCTGTCCGGGGACGGGCTGTCCGGGGTTCGGCGGCCCGGGCGGCCACGGCGCGTCCCGGGACGGCTGCGGCTGCGGCTGGGGCGGCGCGAGCTGGAAGCTGCCCGTCTCGGTCATCGACGGGAGGGGCGGCGCGGGCGGCGGAGGAGGCAGCGGCGTCCCGGGGTGCGGCGAGGGGTGCCGGTACTGGTGCGGGGACTGGTGCTCGTGCTGGTCCGTCGGCTGCGGCTGGGAAGGGTACGGCTGCGGGCCGGGCCCGGGCAGGGGCGCGCCCGCTTCCGGCGCGCCGGGTACGGGTCCGGCGCCGGGCGGGCCGGGTACGGGCCCGGCGGGCCCTGGCGGCGGGCCCGGGACCGCGGGGCCGCCGGGGTGCGGAGTGCCGGGCGGTGACGGCGGGGTCGGGGAGCCCTCGGCTGACGGCTCCCCGGCCTGGCCCGGGCCCGTGCCGTTCGTCCGGCCGCCGTGCGCCGCGCCGCCGTCCGTGCGGCTGCCGTTCGTCCCGCCGCTGTTCGTCCCGCCGCTGTTCGCCGCCGCGCCCGTGGCCGGCCGCGAGCCGTCCGGCAGCACCGGCCCCTGCGGCCCGAACCCGTCCGGCAGCGGCCCGAGCTGGTCGAAGACCTCGATGGCCTCGTCGTCCAGGGCCGGCTCCGGCAGCAGCTCGGCGGCCTCGGCGAACGCCTTCCGCGCGCCGGTCGCCGTACGGAACCGCACCCGCGGATCCGGCTGGAGCAGCCCGGCTATCACCTGCCACAGCGGTTCGGGCACGCCCTCCGGCGCGTTCGGCACGCCCTGGTCGATGAACCGCCGGATGATCGCCTCGGCGTTCGGCTTGCGCCCGACCAGCAGGTACAGCGCCACCAGGCCGACCGCGAACAGGTCGGCCGGGAAGTCCGGCTCCTCGCCGAGCATCTGCTCGGGCGCGAAGTAACCGGGCGTCCCCATCACGTAGTTGGCCTCGGTCAGCCGCGGCTCGCCCTTGCGCAGCGCGACCCCGAAGTCCGACAGGCGCAGGTGCGGCCGGGCCGTACCGGTCGCCTCCAGCAGGATGTTCGCGGGCTTGATGTCGCGGTGCACCACGCCCTCGCCGTGCACCGCCGCGAGCCCGTTGAGGAGCTGGTCGATGAGCGTGCACACGTAGCGCGGCGGCAGCGGGCCGTAGTCGGCGATGAGGTGCGCGAGCGAGCCGCCCGCCACCAGCTCCATGGTGAACAGCACCTTGTCGTCGTCCGCGGCCCAGGTCGCCGGGGCCAGGACGTGCGGGTGGTCGATCCGCAGCGCCTGCTCGCGCACGAACCGCAGCAGCGTGTGCGCGTCCCGCTGCTGGAGCACCTTCGCCGCGACGTACCGCCGCCGGCGGTGGTCCCACACCCGCCACACCTGGCCGACGCCGCCCTGCCCGATCGGGTCGACCAGCTCGTACCGGCCGGAGAAGATCTCACCCATCGCGCCGCGCCCGCCCGCTCGGCACCCCGGTGAGCGCCGTGCCCGCCGCGCCGGCCCGGTGCGGCGGGTGCGCCGTACGTCCCGTACGTGCCGTACCCGCCGCGCGCGGGGTGCCGTGGGTATGGTCGAAGTGATCGACGTGGTCGACGTGCCAGCCCATCAAGTCCCTGCGTTCCTTAAGCTCTGGCCCGCTCCGGCCGCCGCGGCCCGTTCGGCCCGGTGAAGGCCGCGGTCCTGCTTCGGTCGGATTCCTGCGCGCTTCCGCCCCCGGCCAACCCTCGCCGCTAACCCTGGTGCGCCTCGTAGTGCGCGACCGCGTCGGCGGTGCGCCCCGCGCCGTACACCCGCAGGAATTCGGCCAGTTCGGGATGGCTGGCGGACAGCACCTCGGCCGCGTCGATGATGTCCCCGGCCGCGGCCACCGACCGCAGCAGGGACTGGATCTCGCGCACGACCCGGCGCACGGTCGGAGCCCCGGTGCTCGCCGTCGTCTGCGTGGTGTTGAGCACCGACCCGCCCGCGCTCTTCTTGATCTCCTCCATGCGCTCGGCGGCCTCCGCGGCGCTGACCCGGCCGTCCGCCGCCTGGCTGGACAGCTCCTGGAGCGCCTGGACCCGCTGTACGACCGCGGGGTTGCCGATCTTGGCGCGCTGGCCGCTCATCAGCTGTGACAGCATGGGCGCGGACAGACCGAGCACGGCGGCGAGACGGGCCTGATTCAGGCCGAGATCGTCGATGAGACGGCGGAAGAGCGCCCCCAGCGGCTCTCCGTACCAGCTACGTTGCAGTTCCCGTGCCCGGGCAGTGGCGTCCTGCTGTGCTGCGTCCATCCCGCTCTCCCCTCGCTTCGCTGCCGCGAATCTTGCGTGGCATCCTACGGAGAGTGGTACGTACGGGCGATACCCGGTCGGGGATGGCACACGGTACCGGGTATTCTGATCGCCCGAGGGGCGTTAGCTCAGTTGGTAGAGCGCCGTCTTTGCATGGCGGATGTCAGGAGTTCGACTCTCCTACGCTCCACCGCAGGTGAGACAGGGGGGAGGGGCTCCCGCGCGGAGCCTTCCCCCTATTTTTGTCCCCGCCGGGTCCACAGGGCCCGCGCCTCCGCCCGGCCGTCCCCGCGCCTGGCGGAGGAGCAGGTTCCGCCGCCTTCCCGCCCTGCTGCCCGGCTCGGCCCCGCCGCCGCCGATCCGGCTGCGTCATCGCCCGCGCGGCGGTAACCCGTGGGGTGACCGCCGACGGTCCTCCCGCGACGCGCCGCGCGTCCGGTCGGGCCGTTCGGCGCCCGAGGAATGGGGCAGAGCGATGGAACATCTTGCGTACGACTATCCGGTGCTCGGGGCCTTCTGGACGGTCATGTGGGTCTTCTTGTGGGTCCTGTGGCTGATGGTGCTCTTCCGCGTCATCGTCGACATCCTCCGGGACCGGGAGACCGGCGGTGGCCAGAAGGCGGCGTGGATCCTCTTCGTGCTGGTCCTGCCGCTGGTCGGGGCCCTGGTCTACCTGATCGCCCGGGGCCGCGACATGGGGCGGCGCGAGGAGGAGGAAACGCGGCGCCAGCGCGCGGCGTTCGACGACTACGTCCGCGAGACGGCGGGCGGCCACGGGCTGGACGTGGACCGGCTGACCAAGCTCTCCGAGCTGAGGGCGCACGGCGACCTGTCCGAGGAGGAGTACCAGCGGGCCAAGGAAAAGGTCCTGCACTGACGTGGGAGGCGGCTGCGCGCCGGGTGAGCGCCTGTGGACGGCCTGAAGATCCTGCCCCTCGCCATCACCATGATGGTGGGACCGCAGATCGTGTCCGCGGTCATCCTGGTCACCGCCGAGCGGGCGGTGCGGCTGTCCCTCGCGTTCCTGGCGGGCGTGGCCGCCGCCACCGCGCTCGGGGTGGCCGCCGCGCTGGGGCTGGCCACGCTGCTGGGCGGGGCGGTCGATCTGGGCGACGGGTCGGACCAGGGCTCGGTGGGCCTGATCGTGCAGTACGCGCTGGTGGCCCTGCTGGTCCTCGCCGCGGTGCGCAGCTGGCTCGGCCGGCGGACCGCGGAGCCGCCGGGGTGGCTGCGGACGCTCATGTCGGCGGATGCGCGCCGGGCGTTCACGGTGGGCGTCCTGGTCATCCTGGCGATGCCCTCGGACATCCTGGTCATGCTGACGGTCGGCACCCACCTCGCCCAGTACGGCGCGGGCTACGTCGAGGCGCTGCCGTTCGTCGGGCTGACGGTGCTGGTGGCGGCGCTGCCGCTGGCCGTCAGGCTGCTGCTGGGGGCCCGGGCCGCCACCGCCGCGCCGCACGCCCGGGACTGGCTGAACGCGCACAGCTGGCTGGTGAACATCGTCGCCTGCGCCTTCTTCGTACTGCTCATCCTGCTGTGAGCCGTCCGACTCCTTTGATTCTTCTCATGATTCTTCTGATCGCCCAGCGTCTTCAGGGTCTGGCGAGCTTTCGAGGGCCCCGGGGACCGTCTTCGGAAAGGAACACATGATGTCCCAGACCACACACCCGCACTACGGCGGTTCCCAGGCCCTGGCCTTCGGCCTGGCCACCTTCGCCGCGGTCATGCTGATCGTCGCGGGCGCTCTCGACATCCTCCGGGGCGTCATGGCCGTCCTGAAGGACGACATCTACGTCACCACCCCGCACTACGCGGTGGAGTTCGACCTGGCGGGCTGGGGCTGGGTGCACGTCGCCCTGGGCATCCTCGCCGTCCTGGTGGGCCTGGGCCTGTTCCGGCTGTCGCTGTGGGCGCGGGTCGCCGGCGTGGCCGCCGCGGCGCTGCTGATGGTCGCGAACTTCCTGTCGTTGCCGTACTACCCGGTGTGGTCGATCGTGCTGATCGCCCTGTACGCGTTCGTCATCTGGGCCCTGTGCGTCGTCAGACCGGAAGAGGCCGACTGACCTTCCGGGTCCGGCCGGGGGCGGGGTCGTACGGGGGCGGGCGTACGGGGTGGGCCGTACGCGCGCGGGGCCTGTGCCCGCGCGGGGTCCGTCCGTACGTGCGCGAGGCCCTGCCCGTACGCGCGTGAGGCCCGTACGCGCGTGAGGCCCGTACGCGCGCGGGGCCGGGCCGGCCACCAGGGCCGGCCCGGCCCCGCGCGGGCGCCGGGCGTGCGACGGGCGGTCAGGTGTCGCCGCCGTCCGCCTCCGCCTCCTTCTTGCGCACCTCCGGGTCGAGGTGTGCCGTGTCGTCCTGGGTCGCGGCCTCGTCCGCCTGCTCCGGCCCGGCCGACCGCGCGGACTGCGCGGACTGCTCCGAGGCGTCGGCCTCGGTGGCGGCGGGCGGCTCGACCAGCCAGTCGGGGCTGGCCTGCCGGTCCCACCACTTCCACGCGGCGTAGACGCCCGCGCCCACCACGCCGAGGAAAGCGGTCCGCTTCACCACGCGGCCGGTGCGCGCGCGGCGGCGGCGCTTCCTGGCCAGCTTCTCGATCTCGGCGGCGGTGACCTGCCCGCGCAGCGCCGCGAGGGCCGCGCCGCCGCGGGCGACGGCCTGCTCGGCGACCGGCTCGGCGGCGGCGCGCGCGCCGGCCACGGCCTGGCCCACGCGCGGCGCGGTGGCGGCGGTGTAGTCGGCGGCCTGCCGGGCGGCCTGCCGGGTGCGGGTCGCGGCGCGGGTCGCGGCCGCGTCGACCTTCGGCGGCAGGGCGCCACGGGCCTGTTCGATGCGCGGCGAGAGATGGACGCGGTACTGGTCGCCCGCGGCGGCCTTGGCCTGGTGCGCCGCGTGCGTGACCTTCGGTGCGAGCCGTTCGCGGGCCTCGTGCGCGTAGCGCACAGCGGTGTCCTTGGCCGTTCCGGCATAGGGCGCCACCGCTTCCGCGGCGTGCTGGACGCCGGTCCTGGCGTTGCCGGTCGCGGCTCGCACGCTGTCCATGCGGGTCACGGGATCCTCCTCATCGGTGGCGGGCTCCTCGTCAGGGTCTCGTCAGGTGCTGTCCGGTGCTGTCTGTCCGGTGCTGTCTGTCGGCGCCTCGGGGGTCGGCCGGGCGCGGTCCGGAAGCCTCCGTGCTGTCCGGGCTGTCCGAGCTGTCCCCAAGGTATGCAGTATCGTCTTACCGCCCGGTTGAAGATCATGCCTTTCTTCGCAGATCATGCCCGGTTGCGCGGTGCGTGGCACGCATCATCGGGCATATGGGGCAATTCGGGTGGATGTCCGGTGGCCTTCCTGCCGGGTACTCCGCGTCCCGGGGTCCGTGCGAGGATCGGGGGGACAGTGCAGACGATGGAAGGTAGATCGTGGCTGAGCAGCTCTACGCCACCTTGAAGACCAACAACGGCGACATCGAGGTCCGGCTGCTGCCGAACCATGCGCCCAAGACGGTCAAGAACTTCGTGGAGCTCGCGGAGGGCACCCGCGAGTGGACGCACCCGGCCACCGGCCAGCGGGGCAAGCAGCGGCTGTACGACGGGACCGTCTTCCACCGGGTCATCAGCGGCTTCATGATCCAGGGCGGCGACCCGCTGGGCAACGGCACCGGCGGCCCGGGGTACGAGTTCGCCGACGAGTTCCACCCGGACCTGGCGTTCACCAAGCCGTACCTGCTGGCCATGGCCAACGCGGGCCCCGGCACCAACGGCTCGCAGTTCTTCGTCACCGTGGCGCCCACCACCTGGCTGACCGGCAAGCACACCATCTTCGGCGAGGTGGTGGACGAGAAGAGCCAGCGGGTCGTCGACGCCATCGCGGGCACCGCCACCAACCCGCGCACCGACCGGCCGGTGAACGACGTGGTCATCGAGTCGGTCGTCGTGGAGAAGCGCGAGGGCTGACCGCCAGGTCGGGGCCCCTCGGCCCTTCGGCGGGCGGCGCGGCGGCTGTCCGGTGGCCCGGCGGTCCGGCCCGACCGTCCGGTGCCGCGCCGTCCGGGCCCCGGCCCGCCCCGGCCCGCCTTGGCGGCGCCCCGGGGGCGTATGGATGCGCCTGGCGGCGCGCGGTGTGGCGTGCGTGCCCTCTGGGACTCCGTCGCGCTCGCAGGGGCCGCGTCCGGCGCGTACGGGCGTGTACGGCGCCGTACGGGCGCGGTGCGGGCCCGGACGGCGCGGAGCCGTGCCCGGCGCGCGGGAACTTCGTGTCCCGCTCGTCCGTGTGAACAAGCAGCGAGGCACTCGCCTCGCCTCTCGTCCGGCGGCGCCCGGCAGGCGCCAGGGACAGCGGCAAGGAGACCACGGTGGAGGACCAGGCGGTCCGCTGTTACCGGCATCCCGACCGGGAGACCGGCATCAGCTGCACCCGCTGCGAGCGGGCCATCTGCCCTGCCTGCATGATCAGCGCCTCGGTCGGCTTCCAGTGCCCGGAGTGCGTCGGCGGCGGCGCGGCGGCCGCGCGGGGCCCGGCCGGAGCGGCGGCGAGCCGCGCGTCCGGCGGCCCCTCGGGCCCGTACCGGCGCACGGCCCAGCCGCGCACGGTGGCGGGCGGCCTGCGGCACGCGGACCCGCGCCTGGTCACGAAGATCCTGCTCGGGATCAACGTGGCGGTGTGGGTCGCGGTGCTCATGAACGACCGCCTGGTGGACGACCTCGCGCTGATCGCGCAGTGGCCGCCGACGCCCTTCACGCCGACCGAGGGTGTCGCCGAGGGGCAGTGGTACCGGCTGCTGACCGCGACGTTCCTGCACGAGCAGCCGTGGCACATCGCCTTCAACATGCTGTCGCTGTGGTGGCTCGGCGGCCCGCTGGAGGCCGCCTTCGGCCGCGCCCGCTACCTCGCGCTGTACCTGCTGTCCGGGCTCGGCGGCAGCGCCCTGTCGTACCTCGTCGCTGGGGAGAACACGGCGTCGCTCGGCGCCTCGGGGGCGATTTTCGGCCTGCTCGGCGCGACCGCCGTGCTCATGCGGCGGCTGAACTACGACATGCGGCCGGTCGTCGCGCTGCTCGCGCTGAACCTGCTCTTCACCTTCACCTGGTCCGGCATCTCCTGGCAGGCGCACGTCGGCGGCCTGGTGATGGGCACGGCCGTGGCGTACGGGATGGTGCACGCCCCGCGCGGGCGGCGGGTGCTGGTGCAGGGCGGGACGTGCGCGCTGGCCCTGCTGGTGATCGTCGTGGCGGTCCTCGCGCGGACGGCCCAGCTGACGGGCTGACGGCGACCGGACCGACGGCGACGGGGGCCGGGCCGGCGGGCTGATCACGGCCGGGCCCGCGGGCCGGTCGGCCGCGCGGGTTTCCCCAGGGCTGTGGGCGGCCGGGCCTGTGCGGCGGCTTCCGGGCTGGTCAGAAGGGTCGGCGGGCCGCCTTGTCCACAGCGGCCCGGAGAAGTTGTGCATAGTGTGGAGAACGTCTGTCCACACTCGAACAGATCTACGTTTCCGCTGGCAAACGGCCTGTTACCGCCGGTTGCGGCAGGGTGGGCGGGCGGTCGTACCGGCGTCAACGGGGCGGAGGTTATCCACAGATCTTCTGAGTTTTCCCAGGCTGTGGATAACGTTGTGGACAAATTTGCGGCGCACAGATTTGCGGTCCGCCGACGCGCCCGGACCCGCCCCGCCGGCGCGCCGCGGTCACACCCGCCGACGCGCCGTCGGCGGGGTCACTTCCACTGCGTGGAGACGACGAAGCCGCCCGCGATGAAGCCGAAGCCGACCACGATGTTCCAGTTGCCCAGCGACTCGACCGGCATGTCCCCGGTGGTCACGTAGAAGACCACGATCCAGGCCAGGCCGACGACGAACAGCGCCAGCATCAGCGGCGCCACCCAGCCCCGCCCGGAGCTGAGGTTGATCGTCGTGGCCTTGGCCGGCGGCGGAGTGAAGTCGCCCTTCTTGCGGATGCGTGACTTCGGCACGAGGAACTCTCCTGTCGATGCGCTGCGGGGCCGCGCGAGATGTGCGGGGACTGTGCGGACTGCGGGGTGTCGGAGGGGGCGGGCGGCGGCGCCCGGCCGGACCGCCTCACTCCTCCGGGCGTCCGTTAGCGTAGTCCTTCCGCGGCGTCGTAAGGAGTAAGGGTACGTTGAGCATTTCCGCCGGTCCTCCTGGCCCCGGCTCCGAACCCGACCCGGCGCCGCGCCCCGCCCGGGACGCCCGCCGGAGCCCGGACCCGGAGCCGGCACCCGGCCCGGACCCGGCCGCGGACCCGGAGCCGGACCCCGGACCGGCCGCCGCTGCCGCCCCCGCGCGCCGCCTCCGCGCCCGTACGCTCGCGCGCCCCGGCCGCCTGCTGACCGTCTCGGTCTTCGTCCTGGCGGGCCTCATCTTCTGGACCAGCTTCCACACCGCCCGCGGCACCAACCTGCGCAGCGACGAGTCGATGCTGCGCCTGTCCGACCTCATCGAGCAGCGCAGCAAGCACAACGCCGAGCTCGACGACGACACCGCCCGGCTGCGCGGCGACGTCGACTCCCTCGCCCGCCGGGACAACGGCCTCTCCCCCGCCGAGCGCGATCGGCTCGCCCGCCTGGAGCGCGCCGCGGGCACCCGGCGGCTCACCGGCCCCGGCCTGACCGTCACCCTCACCGACGCCCCGCCGGACGCCACCGCGCGCATCCCCGGCGTGCCCGAGCCGCAGCCCAACGACCTGGTCATCCACCAGCAGGACCTCCAGGCCGTGGTGAACGCGCTGTGGCAGGGCGGCGCCCGCGGCATCCAGGTCATGGACCAGCGGCTGATCGCCACCAGCGCGGTGCGCTGCGTGGGCAACACCCTGATCCTCCAGGGCCGCGTCTACTCCCCGCCGTACACGATCACCGCCGTCGGCGACCCGGGCGCGCTGCGCCGCGCGCTGTCCGCGTCCCCGGCCATCGACACCTATCAGAGCTACGTCGCCGCGTACGGCCTGGGCTGGTCGGTCCGGCGGCGCCACGAGGTGACGCTGCCCGGCTACACCGGCACCGTCGACCTGCACCACGCGCGCCCCGAGGACGCGGGGGAGTAGCCGCGCCGAAGCCGCCGGGGCCGTGCCACCGGTACGGGCTGGTAAGGCGAGCCCCAAGCTTTGCCCGTGGACCCTCCGGTCACACGCCCGGCCCCTTAGGCTGGGGGCTGCAAATGTCTCGCGGACGTTTCGTGAGCATCGGTCATCGTGGGGTAGGGACGGCATGTACGGCTGGATCTGGCGGCGTCTGCCGGGCAACGCGTGGGTGAAGGCACTGATCTCACTCGTGCTGGTGCTGGCGATCGTGTTCGTGCTCTTCCAGTACGTCTTCCCGTGGGCGGAGCCGCTGCTGCCGTTCAACGACGTCACCGTCGACAGCGGCATGGGCGCCGGCGGAACGAGCGCCCGGTGACCCGCCCCGCCCGCGTGCTCGTCGTCGACAACTACGACAGCTTCGTCTTCAACCTCGTCCAGTACCTCTACCAGCTCGGCGCCGAGTGCGAGGTGCGGCGCAACGACGAGGTGGTGCCCGAGCACGCCCAGGACGGTTTCGACGGCGTCCTGCTCTCCCCCGGCCCCGGCACTCCGGAGGAGGCGGGCGTGTGCGTCGACATGGTGCGCCACTGCGCCCGCACCGGCGTGCCGGTCTTCGGAGTGTGCCTGGGCCTCCAGTCCATGGCCGTCGCGTACGGCGGCGTGGTCGGCCGCGCCCCGGAGCTGCTGCACGGCAAGACCTCGCGGGTCACGCACGAGGGCGCCGGGGTGTTCCAGGGCCTGCCGTCGCCCTTCACCGCCACCCGCTACCACTCGCTGGCCGTGGACCCGGCCACCGTCCCGGCCGAGCTGGAGGTCACGGCCTGGACCGAAAGCCGCGTCGTGATGGGGCTGCGCCACCGCGACCTGCCGGTGGAGGGCGTGCAGTTCCACCCCGAGTCGGTGCTCACCGAGTGGGGCCACCGGATGCTTGCCAACTGGCTCGCCCAGTGCGGCGACCCGGGCGCGGTGGCCCGCTCGGAGGGCCTGGCGCCCGTCGTCGGCGGGGCCACAGCCGGCGGCGGCACGTGACAGCGGTCCGCCCCGAGCGGGACGGCACGGCCTACGACGCTCAGGGGTCTGCGTACGATCCCTACGAGCCGTCCGGCCCGTACGCCTCGGAGCAGGGCCCGGACGGCCCGTACGGCCCCGGGCGGCCCCACGACCCGCCCGGGCGGCCGTACGGCCCCCAGAGCGCCGCACACGGGCTCTCCGGAGGCGGCGGGCAGGCCGTCGGCGGCGAGGAGCCGCCCTCCGGGGCGTACGGCGGCCACGGGACCGGCCACGGGACCCGTTACGGGCAGCCCGGGGCGCCGTCCGGTGCCGCCGGGGCGGCGCGCGCGCGTCGGAGCGCGGAGGCGGCCGCCTTCGCCGCGGCCGTGGAAGGGCTCGCCGACCCCCTGACCGACCCGCTGCCCCCGACCGCCGCCCGGCGCCC